>CAMKYP010000237.1 GCA_946477505.1 uncultured Dechloromonas sp.
GTGGCCAGTTGTTGCCCGGCCAGTTTGTCCGTGTCCGCATTCTGACCGGCGAGCGCGACGGTGTTTTCCTGGTGCCTCAGTCGGCGGTTCTACAAACCGAGCAGGGCACGCTGGTCATGACCGCCGGCCCAGAGGACAAGGTCGCCCCGCGCCCGGTCAAGGCCGGCGAATGGTATGGCAAGGATTGGGTCATTCTCGGCGGCCTGAATGCCGGCGACAAGGTGATCGTGGACAACCTGATCAAGCTGCGTCCCGGTGCGCCGGTCGCGCCCAAGGGCCCGAATGATGCACCGGCAGGAATGGCCGGCATGGCGGCTGGCGGCCCGGCCAAGCAGTAAGGAATCGCCATGGCAAAATTCTTCATCAACCGGCCCATCTTCGCGTCGGTCATCTCGATCATCATCGTCATTGCCGGACTGGTCGCCTCGCGCGTATTGCCCATCGCGCAATATCCGCAAATCGCTCCGCCCACTGTGCTGATTACCGCCACCTACCCGGGTGCTTCCGCTGAAACGCTGGCCAAGACCGTCGCCGCGCCGATCGAGGAGCAGCTCAACGGTGTCGAGAATATGGTGTACTTCACCTCGTCGGCCAGCGCCAACGGCGCGGTAACCATTACCGCCACCTTCGAGGTCGGCACCAACGTCGACATGGCTGCGGTGAACGTCAACAACCGCGTCAAGGCCGCGGAGCCGCGCCTGCCTGAAGCCGTACGGCGCAACGGCGTGATCGTCCAGAAGCGCTCCAACGACATCCTGCAGGTCGTCGCGCTGAAGTCGGAGGGCGGCAAGTACAGCACGCTCTATTTATCCAACTACGCCAGCCTGAACATCGTCGATGAACTGAAGCGCGTGAAAGGCGTCGGCGACGTGACCATTTTCGGCGCGCAGGACTACTCGATGCGTGTCTGGCTGAAGCCGGATCGCATGGCACAACTGGGACTGACCTCCAGCGAGGTTGCCGCCGCCATCACCGCCCAAAACGCCCAGAATGCGGCGGGGAAGATCGGCCAGGAGCCGGCACCGAACGACCAGCAACTGGTTTACACCGTCACGGCCAAGGGCCGCCTGTTGAGCGAGGAGGAGTTCGGCAATATCGTCATCCGTGCCAGCGGCCCGGGCGGCCTGCTACGCCTCAAGGACATCGCCCGCATCGAACTCGGCGCCTACAGCTACGACCAGCGCGTGACGCTGGATGGCCAGCCGACCATTGCCATGGGTGTTTTCCTGCAAACCGGCGCCAATGCGCTGGAGGTCGCCGACTTGGTCAAGGCCAAGATGGCCGAGTTGAAGGGCAAGTTCCCGGAAGCGATGGACTACGTCATCCCCTTTGACACCACGCGCTTCGTGTCGGCATCGATCAACGAAGTGGTGAAAACCTTGATCGAGGCCATGGTGCTGGTACTGGCCGTCGTCTTCATTTTCCTGCAAAGCTGGCGCGCCACGCTGATCCCGATGGTCGCCGTGCCGATCTCGCTGATCGGCACCTTCGCCGGCCTGTGGTTGTTCGGTTTTTCGATCAATACACTGACCCTGTTCGCCATGGTGCTAGCCATCGGTATCGTGGTGGACGACGCCATCGTCGTGCTCGAGAACGTCGAGCGCCTGATGGCCGAAGAGAAGCTGCCGCCCAAGCAGGCAGCCATCAAGGCCATGCATCAGGTGACCGGTGCACTGATCGCCATCGTGCTGGTGCTGTGCGCGGTGTTCGTGCCGGTTGCCTTCCTCGGCGGCATCGCCGGTCAGCTGTACAAGCAGTTCGCCGTCACCGTGGCGGTGGCCGTGGTGCTCTCCGGCGTCGTCGCGCTGACGCTGACGCCCGCCCTGTGCGCGCTGCTGCTCAAGGCCCAGCATACCGAGAACAAGCTGTTCGCGCCGTTCAACCGCGCCTTCGAGCGATTGACCGACAACTACACCAAGGCCGTCGGCTTCACGCTCAAGCACGGCATCGTCGGCGCGCTGGTGTTCGCGCTGATCATCGGCGGCACCGCCCTCTTCTTCCGTGTCATTCCAGGCAGTTTCGTACCGTCCGAGGATCAGGGCTACCTGATCTCGGCGCTGATGCTGCCGGACGGCGCGACGCTGAAGCGTACCGAAAAGACCGGTGAAGGCATGCGCCAGATGATCGCCAAGGACGAAGCGGTGAAGCACACCTTCATCGTCTCCGGCTTCGACCTGATCGGCGGCGGCAACAAGCCTAACGCTGGCACCATGTTCATCCCTCTCAAAGACTGGTCTGAACGGCAAGGCAAGGCACAAGACCTCGCCGGCAAGTTCATGGGCTTCGGCATGATGCAGCCGGACGGCATGGGCCTGGTCTTCAACCCGCCACCGATCATGGGCCTGGGTACTGCCGGCGGCTTCGAAGTCTACGTGCAAAACCGCGTCGATGGCGATGCGCGCAAGCTCAACGAAGTCACGCAAGCCTTCATGGCCGAGTTGCAGAAGCATCCGGAATTCACCCGCATCTCGACTTTCTTCCGCCCGACCGTACCGCAGCTGTATGTCGAGGTCGACGAGCAGAAGGCGCTGGCTCTGGGCATTCCCGTCGCCGACATTTACTCGACGCTGCAAAGCACGATGGGCGCCTTGTACGTCAACGACTTCAACAAGGCAGGCCGCGTCTATCGTGTGCAGCTGCAGGCCGAGGCCAACTACCGCATGAAGGCTGACGACATCGGCAAGGTCTATGTGCGCAGTGCGACCACCAACGCCATGATCCCGCTGTCGGCGGTGAGCAAGGTGAAGAATGTCGTCGGCCCGGAGCAGGTCGAGCGCTTCAACGGCTTCATCGCGGCCAAGGTGATGGGCGACTCGAAGCCGGGCATCAGCTCCGGCGACGCGATCAGGATCGTCGAGGAAGTGGCCAATGCCACCCTGCCCGACGGCTACAGCATCGCTTGGACCGGCCAGGCCTTCCAGGAAAAGCGTACGTCCGGCTCGTCGCTGCAGGCCTTCGGCTTCGCCATCATCATGGTCTTCCTGATTCTGGCGGCCCAGTACGAGAAGTGGTCCTTGCCCATCGCCGTCGTGATGGCCGTGCCCTTCGCCCTGATGGGGGCGCTGACCGCCATCTGGCTGCGCGGCATGCCGAACGACATCTACTTCCAGATCGGCCTCGTCGTGCTCATCGGACTGGCGTCGAAAAACGCCATCCTGATCGTCGAGTTCGCCGCCCAGAAGTACGCCGAGGGCATGAGTGCGGCCCAGGCCGCCGTCGAAGCGGCCCGCCTGCGCCTGCGGCCGATCATCATGACCTCGCTCGCCTTCGTGCTCGGCGTCTTCCCGCTGGTCAAGGCGACCGGTGCCGGTGCTTCCGCCCGCCAGTCGATGGGAACCGGCGTCTTCGGCGGCATGCTCGCCGCAACATTCATCGCCACGCTATTCATACCGCTTTTCTTCAAATGGCTGGAGCGCGGCAAGCAAATCGACCCTTCGCACCTCGACAACAACGAGGAGGAAAAGGCATGAATTCCCAAATCCTCACCCGTCTCACCCCGCTTGCCCTGGCGTTTGCCCTGAGCGGCTGCGCCGTTGGCCCGGACTACCTGCGCCCGGCTTCCCTGCTGCCGGCTGTCTTCAGCGAAGCCAAGCCAGCCGAAAATGTCGCCGTCGCCAGCAATCCGGCAATCAACCCAAGCTGGTGGACGCTATTCAACGACCCCACCTTGAACGACCTGGTGGATCAAGCACTCACCGGCAACGCCAGCCTGCGCCAAGCCATCGCCCGTGTTGAACAGGCCGATGCCGTTGCCCGCGAGGCCGGCGCCTCCTTCTTCCCGCAGATCGATGGTTCGGCCGGCCTCAGCAACTCCAAGGCCAGCACCAAGACGGCCACCTATTTCGCCACCCTGCCCCAGATACGCCACGCGCGCAGCGCGGGGCTGAGCACATCCTTCGAACTCGATGTGTGGGGCCGCATTCGACGTACCAACGAGGCGGCACAGGCCAGCATACTGGCCACGCAGTACTCCCGTGATTCGATTCGCCTGAGCGTCGCCGGCCTGGTTACCGATACCTACCTGGCCCTCCGCGCCTACGACGCCCAACTCGCCGTAACGGCCGAAACCGTCAAGACGCGCGAGGAAAGCCTAAGTCTGGTCAAGACGCGTGTCGACGCCGGCCTGGCCTCTCCGCTCGACGGCTATCAGGCGGAAGGCGCGCTGGCGGCCGTCCAGGCGCAACTGGCCGAGCAACGTCGTCAGCGCACGCTGGCCGAACATCAGTTGGCTCTGCTCACGGGTAATCCAGAACTGAAAATCGCCGCCGGTAACCTGAAGCAATTGCCCTTGCTACCCGAACCGCCGGCCGGCTTGCCATCGGACCTCATCGAAGGTCGTCCCGACGTGCGCCAGGCCGAACAGGAGCTGATCGCTGCCAACGCCGGCATCGGTATCGCGAAGGCAGGCTACTTCCCGAAATTCACCCTCACCGGCAGCCTGGGCAGCGAAAGCAAGGCGCTCTCCGACCTGTTCAGTGCCGGGTCCAGCGCCTGGTCGCTCGGCCTGTCGGCACTGATGCCCATTCTCGACTTCGGCCGCACCTCGGCCCGGGTCGACCAGGCCAAGGCACTCAACCAGCAATCGCTGGTTGCCTGGCAAAACAGCCTGCAGACCGCCTACAAGGAAGTCCGCGATGCGCTGGTCAGCCTGCGCGAATACGGCGATGAGGAGAAGGCTCAAGGCATCCGCGTCGACCGCGCCGAAAAGGCAATGGCGCTCTCCCGCCTGCGCTACGAAGCGGGCCATGTCGGCTATCTGGAAGTGCTTGATGCCCAACGCACCCTCAACGAGGCACAGTTGTCAGCAATCGGCGTTCGACAGGCCCGCCTGAGTACCTCGGTCGATTTGTTCAAGGCATTGGGCGGCGGCTGGAAAGCCGACAGCCAGAGCTGATCCCATATCGGGCAATACGGGCTGCGAGTGCGCAGCCTGCCCATGAAAAATGGCCGTTTCGACGGCCATTTTTCATTGCTTTATCGGCGACCGACGTGCCGGTTAGAAGTCTTACTTTTCAGGCTTGTCCGCCTGAAAACCGGTGAACATGTTACGCGTCTGGCTCTGCAGTTGATCCTGCATCGACTGGAACATTTTCTTGGACTGGTCCATGTAGGCCGTCATCATGCTTTGCATGGCCGGCTGCTGGAAGTTCAGGAACTGGTTCCAGAAATCGGTCTGCAGATGGGTGCTGTCGCCCGCCCCATAAATGGTGCGCGACTGATCCTGCAGCTTCTGCTGGAAATCAACGAAAGTCTTCATGTTGTTTTCCAGGTACTTGCCCAACATGCCCTGCATGGTGCTGCCGTAGAAGCGGATAAAACCGGAAAGCAGTTCGCTGGAGAACATCGGCACGCCGCCCGTTTCCTCTTCGAGAATGATCTGGAGCAGGATGCTGCGCGTCAGGTCGTCGCCGGTTTTGGCATCGACCACCTTGAAAACCTCGAACTTGAGGACAAGATCCTTGACGTCGCCCAGCGTGATGTACGCACTCGTCTTGGTATCGTAAAGACGACGGTTGGGGTATTTCTTGATCAGGCGTACCGGTTCCGACATGCTGCGATCCTCAAAACGATTGTTTGTGTGCAGCGCAACATTATAGTGCAAAAAATAGGCGCCCGGAGGCGCCCGTTTGCTGTTGCAATGCAAAATTTCAGCAATTTTTCATGCTGAAATCCACACCGGCTTACTGGTAGCGCAGCAAGCGGCCATTGTCGATTGAACTACAATGATATTGATTTAGATCATCGATCAAGCACACCGCATCGCCGTCGGCTAAATTCTCCGCGCTTGCATACAGTCCGCTTGAGGGGCGACTAAGCATCACGTTGCAGACATACGTTGCTCTCACATCAGCGTCTTTGCTGCGAAGCCAATAAGCGCACAGCCGACAATCACATGAATGATGTTTGCCTTGAAACGGAATAGCGCAATCGCTGCGCCCACGGCAATGATGGCAGACATCCACTCGAACGAACCTTCAAACCCTTTTGGCCACAGCACGTGGTAACCGAAGAACAACGCGAGGTTCAGGATGACACCAACAACGGCTCCCGTGATGGCGGTCAGCGGCGCCGTAAACTTCAGGTCGTCGTGGGTCGTCTCGACGAATGGGCCACCCATCAGGATGAAGACGAAAGACGGCAGGAAGGTGAACCAAGTGACCAGCATCGCCGCTACCGCACCCGCCAGGAAGAGGCTGTCCGGTCCAAACACGGCTTTGACGTAACCGCCAACGAAGCCGACGAAGGTGACCACCATGATGAGCGGCCCCGGTGTCGTTTCCCCGAGGGCCAAGCCATCAATCATTTGCGTCGGCGTCAGCCAGCCATAGCCATCGACGGCACCCTGATAGACATCTGTCTCTTATACACATCT
>CAMKYP010000238.1 GCA_946477505.1 uncultured Dechloromonas sp.
CATGCTGGCTCCGAAGATCGAAGCCAAGATGCTGCAGGAACTCGGCATCAAGAAGACTGACAAGGTCCTGGAAATCGGTACCGGCAGCGGCTACATGGCTGCCTTGCTGGCAGCGCGCGCCGAGCATGTGGTGACCGTCGAAATCCGCCCGGAAATTGCCGCAACCGCCAAGGAAAACCTGGCGCGCGCCGGTGTCAGTAACGTTTCGATTGAAGTAGGCAACGGCATTAACGGCTGGTCGCAGCGCGGCCCCTACGATGCCATCGTCGTCTCCGGCTCCGTCCCCACCGTTTCCCCCTCCCTGCTCAAGCAATTGCGCGTCGGCGGCCGCCTCGCCGTCATCACCGGTGAAGCACCGGTGATGGAAGCTCAGTTGATCACCTGCACGGCTGAGGGAACCTATAACACCGTCAACCTCTTCGAGACTGTCGTTCCCGTACTCGACGGCGCTGACGCCAAAGATCAATTCTCCTTCTGATGCAACAGCTTCGCGTACAACAACTCGCCGAATGGCTGGCCGACGAAAACCGGCCCGACCCCGTCCTGCTTGATGTGCGCGAACCATGGGAAACAGAGCTCTGCCAGTTGGCGGACTCCCTGCACATCCCGATGCATCTCGTTCCGATACGCTGCGAGGAAATCGACCCCAGCCGCGACGTCGTGGTGATTTGCCACCACGGCAGTCGTAGCCTGCAGGTTGCCATGTTCCTCGAACGTAAGGGCTTCGGCTCGGTGCTCAACCTGATGGGGGGCGTCGATGCATGGGCGGGGGAAATCGATCCGAATATGCGTCGCTACTGAGGATGTCATGAAAAAACTGGCCTGGCTTTTCCTCTCCCCCCTGCTCGCCACCCCGCTCTGTGCCGCCGACCTGATGCAGGTTTATCGCGAGGCCCAGACCAACGACCCGACTTTTGCCGCCGCCCGCGCAACACTCGACGCCGGGCAGGAAAAGCAGCCGCAGGCGCGCGCCGGACTGCTGCCCAGCCTCTCGCTGTCGGGCAATACGACATGGAATGAAAACGAGCTGTCCACGCACAACGGCCCGACTTTCGCCAAGCCCAAATACAACGCCAACGGTTACCAGCTCACCCTCTCGCAACCTTTGTTCCGCTGGCAGAACTGGATCGCTTACGATCAGTCCAAGATGCAGGTTGCCCAAGCCGAAGCCAATTTCGGCCTGGCCCGGCAGGATTTGATCCTGCGTGTCGCCCAGGCTTATTTCGATGTGCTTTACGCCCAGGAAAGCCTGGCCGCCGTAAAAGCCAACAAACAGGCCATTGCGCAACAACTGGAGCTCGCGAAGAAGAGCTTCGAGGTCGGCACGGCGACTATCACCGATACGCACGAAGCGCAGGCACGCTACGATCTGGCCAGCGCGCAGGAAATCGCTGCAGAAAGCGATCTCGAGGTCAAGCTACGCGCCCTGCAGGCCATCATTGGCCAGGAGCCCGGCGCCCTCGCCCAACTACGCAAGACGGCGGAACTGACGGCGCCGCAACCGGGCAACATGGCGGAATGGGTCAATGCGGCCGAAACCGGTAGCCTGAACGTACAAGTTCAGCAATACAACGCGAGCATCGCCGCCCGAGAAGTCGACAAGCAACGCGCCGGGCATTACCCGACCATTGACGCGGTCGCCAACGTCGGCCACTCCAAGAGCTACACGCCGGTCTTCGGCACTTATGACACCGAGTATCAGAACGTAGGCATCCAGCTCACGATCCCGCTCTTCCAGGGTGGCTTCACCGCATCCCGCCAGCGCGAGGCCAGCGCCAACCGTGCCGCATCCGAATCGGCACTGGAAGCGGCCAAGCGCAGCGCGGCACTGGGGGCGCGACAGTCCTATCTCGGCGTCGTCAATGGCTTGGCCCAGGTCAAGGCCCTGAAGGCAGCGCTCATCTCGTCGCAGTCGGCGCTGGAATCGAACAAACTGGGCTACGAGGTCGGCGTACGCATCAACATCGATGTCCTGAATGCCGAGAACCAAGTCTACGTTACCCGTCGCGACCTGGCGAAGGCCACGCTCGACACGCTGATGGCACAGCTGCGCCTGAAGTCGACCACCGGTGCCCTCGGCGACGACGACATTGCCCAGATCAACGCGCTGCTCGATCCGTCCACTGCGCAATAAGCCCCAGCATACGCTCTGCTGCCCCCTGATGCGCTTGGGCAAATTCGGCCGAAGCCCGGCGCATGGCATGCAGGCGTCCCGCATCGCGCAATAGTGCGGCAACACGCTCCCCCAAAGCATCTGCATCGTCAACGCGCTGCGCCGCGCCGGCGGCGATGGCGTCCTCGGTAGCCTGCAGGAAATTGAAGGTATGCGGCCCGACCAGTGCGGGACACCCGCAGGCAGCCGCCTCGATCAGATTCTGCCCACCCAGCGGCAAGAGGCTGCCACCGATGAAGGCAAGGTCGGCCAGGGTGTAGTATGCAGCCATCTCCCCCATGCTGTCGCCCAGCCAGACCACCGCATCGCCATCCGGCAAACCCTCGCTGCGGCGAACCGAACGCAAGCCCTGCTGCCGCAGCAGTGCAGCAACTTCGTCAAAACGCTGCGGATGGCGAGGCACCAGCACCAGCAAGGCATTGGGAACGGCGACACGACGCCATGCCTCCAGAATCAGGGCTTCCTCTCCCTCGCGGGTACTCGCCGCCAACCATACCGGGCGCAAGCCGATCGCCTGACGCCATTGTTGCCCCAAGGCGATCTTGTCTGCCGGCGGACGAACGTCGAATTTGAGGTTGCCGGCCACCGCAATCTCTTTGACACCCAACGCAAGCAGGCGGCCCGCATCTCCCCGGGTCTGGGCAGCCACCCCGGAAAGCGCCGCAAATGCGGGCCCGGCCAGATGCCGGAAACGGGCGTAACCGCGCGCCGAGCGCGCCGACAGCCGGGCATTGGCAAGCACGACCGGCACGCCGGCATGCCGGGCCGCCTGCAATAGATTCGGCCAGATTTCGGTTTCCATCAGGACTCCGAAAGCGGGCGAAAAATGCTTGAAAAAGCGGGCGACCGCCCCCGGATAGTCATAGGGCAGGTAAGCCTGGATGACCCGCTCGCCGTAGACCTCGCGACCGGCAGCCCGTCCGGTCGGCGTCATGCCGGTGAGCAGGATGCCGTGATCGGGCCAGCGAGCCATCAGGCCCTCGATGAGCGGCTGGGCGGCCCGCGTCTCGCCGACCGAAACGGCATGCACCCAAATCAGCTTCGATGGCACCGTCCCCGGATAAAAACCATAGCGTTCTCCGAGATGCTGCAGGTATTCCGGCTGCTTGCGAGCGCGCCAGGCCAGACGCAGCCAGATCAGCGGCGTGATCGCGAACAGTAACAGCGAATAGGCCAGGCGGGCCATCAGGCGAGCCCCACACACAATTCACCAAGCACGGCATCGGCCGAAGGCGTTTGCGCCTTGCCCCCAAGATTGCGATGGAAACCCGCCCCCAGGACACCGGTCAGGCCGGGATCTGTAGCGGTATAGATGGCCACGGTCGGTATTTTCAGGGCAACCGCCAAGTGCGTCAGCCCGGTATCGACACCGACGGCCGCACGCGCGCCCGACAACAGCGAGGCCAGCTCGGGAATGCTCATCGGCGGGGCCGCCAGCGCACCGGGAATGGCCGCCGCCAGACGTGCGGCCCGCTCGCGCTCGAGCGCGCTGCCGCCGGGAAGGACGGCGCCGAATCCCTGGCTGTTGAGCGAACGCCCCAACGCGAGCCAGTTGGCTTCCGGCCACAATTTGTCGTCGCGGCTGGTCGCCGTCAGAAAGACCACATAAGGACGATGCGGCAACCAGGAAAAGCTGGCCGGCGGCGTTTCGATGCCGTAATCCGGCTCGCCTTCGGCCTGATAACCGAGCGCCGCAGCAACCAAGCGGCGATTGCGTATTACGGCGTGCAGATCACGGGAAACATGGAAATGACGGTTGTACCAGCGGGCTGCCGCCGGCTCGCGGGCGGCATCGGCCGCATAGCCAAGGCGCGGCCCCTTTGCCCGGCTGGCGATCAACGCGCTTTTCAGCAGGCCCTGCGTATCAATGATCGCATCATAGGTTTCGCTCGCCAGCTGACGGCGGAATTCGGTCATTTCCCGCCAGGTTGCAACCTGGAGCAATTTCTTGCGCCAACGACGAATGGCGACGGGAATTACGCGGCCAACTCCCGGATGCAAGCGCGGAATGGCCGAAAAGCTTTCCTCCACGCACCAATCGATCTGCGCTTGCGGAACATGCCGGCGGATATCGCTGATGGCCGGCAAATTGTGTATAACATCGCCGAGCGAGGAAGTTTTCACGATCAAAATGCGCATCGGCAGATAAAATCACGACTTTCGAAGCCGCAATTATAAATGCCAGCCACGCGTCAGCCGCTTTCCGTTGCGATCATCACGCTCAATGCCGCCTCCCAATTGGAGGACTGCCTGAAAAGCGCGCGCTTTGCCGACGACATCGTGGTAGTCGACTCCGGCAGCACGGATGACACGCAGGCTCTGGCCATGCGCTATGGCGCCCGGGTCATCGATCAGCCCTGGCTGGGTTTCGGGCCCCAGAAACAGTTTGCCGTCGAATCGGCCAAATACGACTGGGTTCTCTGCCTGGATGCCGACGAGCGCGTATCGCCCGATCTGCAGGAATCCATCGAGCAAGCCCTGCGGGCACCGCTTGCCAGCGCCTTCCGCTTTCCCCGCTGCAACAACTTCCTCGGCCGTTACCTGAAACACGGCGAAGGCTACCCTGACTGGTCGCTGCGCCTGTTCGACCGCCGTCACGCCCGCTGGTCCGACGATGCGGTGCATGAAAAAGTCATCACCGAGGCCGCCGTCGGCACTCTGAAGGGCGACTTGCTCCACGACTCGGCCGAGACACTGGCCGCTTACCTGACCAAGCAGAACCGCTACACCACGCTGGCCGCCGAGATGGCCCTGCAAGCCGGCAAGCGCGCATCGTTCGCGCGCATCGCATTCAGCCCCATCGTCCGCTTCATCAAGTTCTACGTGATTCGCCAGGGTTTCCGCGATGGGCTGCCCGGCTTGATCCACATTGCCATCGGCTGCACGAACAGCTTCCTGAAGTATGCCAAGATGCTGGAACGGCAAAAATCCGATGCTGCGCTGCGGTAAAATATCGTGATCATTTCTTTGAGGTAGTTTTGTGAAAATTCTCGTCACCGGCGCCGCCGGATTCATTGGCATGACCACCTCCCTGCGCCTGCTGGCGCGTGGCGACGAAGTCGTCGGCCTCGACAACCTCAACGACTATTACGAGGTATCGCTCAAGGAAAGCCGCCTGAAGCGCCTGACTGCGCTGCCCGGCTTCCGTTTCGTCAAGCTCGACGTCGGCGACCGGGCTGGCATGGAAAAGCTGTTTGCCGAGGAAAAGTTCGACAAGGTCATCCACTTGGCCGCCCAGGCCGGTGTGCGCTATTCGATCCAGAATCCACACGCCTATGTCGACAGCAACCTGGTCGGTTTCATCAATATCCTTGAGGGCTGTCGTCACCACAAGGTCCAGCATCTGGTCTACGCCTCCAGCTCCAGCGTTTATGGCGGCAACACCAAAATGCCCTTCTCCGAGCACGACAGCGTAGATCACCCGGTCAGCCTGTACGCCGCAACCAAGAAGGCCAACGAGCTGATGGCCCACACCTACAGCCACCTTTACGACCTGCCGACCACCGGCTTGCGCTTCTTCACGGTCTATGGACCCTGGGGTCGCCCGGACATGGCGCTCTTCCTGTTCACCAAGGCTATCCTCGAAGGCCGGCCGATCGACGTGTTCAACCACGGCAACATGAAGCGCGATTTCACCTACGTCGATGACATCGTCGAAGGCGTAATCCGCGTCCTGGACCGCAATGCTGCGGCCAACCCGGACTACGACCCGATTGCCGCCGACCCGGCAACCAGCAATGTGCCCTACCGTGTCTTCAACATCGGCAACAACAATCCGGTGCAACTGCTCGATTTCATCGGCGCCATCGAGGATGCGTTGGGCCAGAAGGCCGAGAAGCGCCTGCTCCCGCTGCAGGATGGCGACGTGCCGGCCACCTACGCCAATACCGATCAACTCAACGACTGGGTCGGCTTCGTCCCGGGCACCACGGTACAGGAAGGCGTCGGTCGCTTCGTCGCCTGGTATCGCGATTACTACAAGGTCTAAGGAACAGCTATGTGCGGCATCGTCGCGGCAGCAGCCGGCAGCAATATCGTCCCCGTCCTCGTCGAGGGCCTGAAGAAGCTTGAATATCGCGGCTATGACTCGGCCGGCCTCGCCGTCATCGGCGGCAACAGCATCGAACGAGTCCGCTCGGTCGGCCGCGTCGCCGAACTGGAGGCCGCATCGGCCAGCAC
>CAMKYP010000239.1 GCA_946477505.1 uncultured Dechloromonas sp.
GGCAGCTTGTGCAGGATGTAGCGCATGGCATTGAGACGCGCGCGCTTCTTGCAATTCGACTTGATCACCGTCCACGGCGCATCGGCGGTATCCGTATGGAAGAACATGGCCTCCTTGGCCTTGGTGTAATCGTCCCACTTGTCCAGCGAAGCCATGTCGATCGGCGACAGCTTCCACTGCTTGAGCGGGTGCACCTTGCGCTCGCGGAAACGGCGGCGCTGCTCCTCACGGCTGACCGAAAACCAGAACTTGATGACGTGCGTACCGTTGCGCACCAGCATGCGCTCGAACTCGGGCGCCTGGCGAACGAACTCGGCGTATTCGTGATCGGTGCAAAAGCCCATCACCCGCTCGACACCGGCGCGGTTGTACCAGGAGCGGTCGAACAGCACGATCTCGCCATTGGTCGGCAAATGCTGAACGTAGCGCTGGAAGTACCATTGTCCGCGTTCGATTTCACTCGGCTTTTCCAGCGCGACGACGCGTGCGCCGCGAGGATTGAGGTGCTCCATGAAGCGCTTGATAGTGCCGCCCTTGCCCGCCGCATCGCGCCCTTCGAACAGGATGACGACCTTGGCTCCGGTTTCCTTGACCCAGGCCTGCAGCTTAAGCAACTCGACCTGCAGACGATACTTCTGCTGCTCGTAGTTGCGGCGCTGCATCAGGTTCTTGTAGGGATAGCCGCCCTCGCGCCAATCGGCCATCAACTCGTCGTCGGGATTGGGCGCCGCCTGACCGGCAGCCATCCGCTGCTGCTTGAGAAGGCCCTTCAGCAGCGCGACCGACTCCTCGACCGGCATGCCGGCAATCACGTCGCGCAAGACACCCAGTTTCGACCCCTGGGCGGCGTCGACCGAGGCGTGTACGGTAAAGCCCTCAATTGCCTGGGGGGTCAGTACCGGCGGCACATCGCCAGCGGCCACGCTGCGCCGCCGTCCTCTTGGCGCTGCCGCGGCGGGCGGCTTGACGGGCTGAGGCTGCGGGGAATTCGCTCTTTTTCTGGTAACCATGCTCTCTCCATCGTCGTACGCGAAAAGAGCTATTTCACGCCTAAGCGAGGAGCTTGTCTAGTCCAGCAATTCCACCGGAATCATGGCGCGCAGGACAGTCTGCGTCTCATTGCGGCGCACGCGGTTGCTCAGCCACCACAAGGCACCTTTCTTGATGCTCCACTCCGACTCCTGGCCTGCCAGCAACAGCGACGCCATCCGCCCCAATGAAGGCTGATGACCGACGATCAGCACGCTGCCCTTGGCATGCGGCCACCCGGAAGCGGCAATCAACTCCGATACGCAAGCTTCGGGGCCGATCTTGCGTATCGTTTCGAAAGGCAACTTCAGGGCTTCTGCCGTCTGCCGGGTACGCACGGCCGGACTGACGATGATCCGCAGATCTTTCGGTTGATGCTGGCGAATCCACTCGCCCATCAGCTGCGCCTGCTTCTCGCCGCGGTCGGTCAGGCGACGCTTCAGATCATCCTCACCCTCTTCCGCCTCGGCATGGCGCCACAGCAACAGATCCATGTTCGCGTCCCTTTCGAAAGCCGACATGATGACAGCGCAATGTTACCGCAGCGTTGCATATGACTCGACAAAGCCTCGCCCCGAAGCGCCCGGCCGGAAAAGCAAAAAGCCCGGTCTCGAGAGCCGGGCTTTTTGCTTGAATCTTGGTGGCCTGGGGCGGAATCGAACCACCGACACGCGGATTTTCAATCCGCTGCTCTACCAACTGAGCTACCAGGCCAAGAGAGGGCGCATTATAGCGGGGAGAGAGCGCTTTCGCAACACTTCTGCGTATTTTTCAGCATTTGCCCGGTAGTCCCGCTCAAGTGCCGATGGGCGGCGACTGGCGATAGAGTTCGGAAAAATCGTCCGGCAACGGCGGCGGCGCTGCCGGCGGGTGCCAGGCGGCGAACGGAACGCGTGCAATGGCGCCCTTTCCGGTCGGATTCGGGCGCAGGCTGGCCTTGGTGTCGTGCTGCATGGCGATTTCCTGGACGATGGCCAGACCGAGGCCGCTCCCTTCCGTTCCGGCATCGTCAACCCGGTAGAAGCGCTCAAACACCATTTCCGCCTGCTCTTCGCTGATGCCAATGCCGTCGTCCTCGACCTCAAGCAGCACCATGGTCTGATTGGCGACGATACGGCAGGTGACATGGCCTCCGGCCTGGGTATAACGCAGGGCATTGTCGATGAGGTTTTTGGCCAGCTCGCGCAGCATGAAGGGGTTACCCATGATCATGGCTGGTCCGGGTGACTCGTATCCCAGGTCGATGTTCTTGTCGATCGCGATCATCACCCAATCGGCCACCACATCACGGATCAAGGCCGAGAGGTCCAGTACTTCGTGCTTGCGTTGCGCCAGCTCTCCGCCTTCTGTTCTCGCCAGCGTCAATAGCTGATTGACCAGCCTGCCGGCACGATCCACTCCGGTGGCGATCTGGCGCAGGGCATGGCGCAGCGCTTCCGGATCGGTCTCGCGTATGGCGAACTGGGCCTGCGTCTTCAGGCCGGTCAGCGGGGTGCGCATCTGGTGCGCGGCATCGGCGACGAAACGCTGCTGGGCTTCGACGTTGCGCTGCATGCGGGCCAGCATTTCGTTGAACGCCTCGACCAGGGGCTCCAATTCTTCCGGCACACGACGCGTGGCGATTGGCGAGAGATCGTCCGGCTCGCGGGCGTCGATCGTCTTGCGCAATCGGGTAAGCGGCCGCAAGCCACGGGAGAGACCGAACCAGACCAGCATCACGGCCAGCGGGATGATGATGAACTGAGGCAGGATGACACTGGCGACGATCTTGTTGGCCAACTGGCTGCGTTTTTCGGTTGTCTCGCCGACCTCGACCACAACCCATTGCGAGCCCGGCATGCCCGGCTCGCTCAGATAGGTATAAGCCAGGCGCAAATCCTGTCCCTTGTAATCTGCGTCACGCAGGAATATCTCCCCATGCGCAGCATCGCCGGAAGGCAGGGGCAGGATGGCCGGCAAATCCTTGTCGCCCGCCAGCAGTTTGCCATCCATGGTGCTGACCCGGAAATAAACGCTATCCGTCTCGTCCGCTCGCAGCAGCGCACGCGCCGATGCCGGCAACGACAATTGCGCCTTGCCACCCACAAGCTTGACCTGGCGCGCAATTGCCGAAACATGCTCGCGCAAGGCCTGGTCGTACGGATAGTTGGCGACGTTGTTGGCGAAGTAATGTGTAAACGCGATGCTCAACGGCCAGACAAAAAGCAGGGGGGCAAGCATCCAGTCGAGAATCTCGCCAAACAGCGAGCGCTCGGTTTCCGACGTGGACGACGAAGGGCTATTCGCCTTGCGGTCGCTCAAGGCAGTAGCCCAGACCACGGACGGTTGCGATCTTCACGCCACCGGGTTCGATCTTCTTGCGCAAGCGATGAACGTAGACCTCGATCGCGTTATGGCTGACTTCCTCGCCCCAGCCGCAAAGATGGTCAACCAGCTGGTCCTTGCTGACCAGACGCCCCATCCGACTGAGCAGGACTTCCAGCAGGCCGACCTCGCGTGCCGAAAGATCGAGCGCCTGGCCCTGAATCTGCGCCACCCGCCCAACCTGATCGTAGGTCAACGCACCACACTGGATGGTTGGCGAGGTGCCCGCAGAACGCCGGGTCAGCGCCCTGACCCGCGCCTCCAGTTCCGCCAGCTCAAACGGCTTGACCATGTAGTCATCAGCCCCGAGGTCGAGCCCCTTGACGCGGTCGCCTGTCCCGTCGAGTGCCGTCAGGATCAGTACCGGCACCTGGGAATTTCGCGATCTCAGGCGCTTGAGCACCTCCAGCCCGGAGAGTTTGGGCAGGCCCAGATCGAGAATCAGCAAGTCATAGGACACCGTCACCAAAGCGGTATCGGCATCGACCCCGTTGGCCGCCCAATCGACGGCATAGCCGCCCTGGCGCAGCGAACGAGAGAGACCGTCCGCAATAATCGTGTCATCTTCAGCGATAAGAATGCGCATTGTCGATAGTCGCCCTTGACGGCGTAAGATTTCTGTAAGGCAGCCCGCCTATTCTGATCGGGCTGTTCTCCTTTTATGGTCTTCGGAGTATGCGGTTTCACCGCTGCTCAGGGGGTCGCCCGATCCTGCACTGGGCAACCCCCTACCGTTTTTTTCCCCTGCAAAACCCCTACAGTCTAACAAAGAAACTGCGCTTCAAATTCCGCAGCGCACAAGCACGCCCACAATCCGAAGAAGCGCGCATCGATATGCGCATGCCGCAAAAAGAGAACGAAAAAAAGCCCGGGAAACCCCGGGCTTTTTGTTTGTTGCGGTCTCGCTTAGTGAGCCGAAGCGGCGGCAGCACCCAGACCGGTTTCCGAACGCAGCTGCTGCGACGGATACAGAGCACGTTCCTTCTTGGCCTGTTCGGAATTGTCCAGAATGGACACCAGCCAGATCGTGAAGAAGGCAGCGGTCATCGAGAAGATGGCAGCGGAGTTGTACGGGAACCAGGCGGAGCCCTTCGGGTTGTGGAGGACAGCCTCCCAGACCGATGCAGAACCGATGGTCAGCACGGCAGCCAGGATCAGACCAACGAAACCGCCGACCACGGCACCACGGGTGGTGCAGTTCTTCCACAGAACGGACATGAAGAGGACCGGGAAGTTGGAGGAACAGGCGATGGTGAAGGCCAGCATGACCATGTAGGCAACGTTTTCCTTCTCGAACATGATGCCGAGAACGATGGCGAGAGCACCCAGGGCCAGGGTAGCGATCTTGGAGACGCGCAGTTCCTGTTCGGACGAGCAGTTCTTGTTGAACACGGAAGCGTACAAGTCGTGCGACACGGCGGAAGCGCCGGACAGGGTCAGACCAGCAACCACGGCCAGAATGGTGGCGAAGGCCACGGCGGAGATGAAGCCGAGGAACAAGTCGCCGCCAACTGCCTTGGACAGATGCACGGCAGCCATGTTGCCGCCGCCCTTCAGGCCCTTGGCCAGTTCGCCGCCGACGTAGAAGTCACCCGGGTTCTGAACCAGGTTGGTAATGGCGCCGAAGCCGATGATGAAGGTCAGGATGTAGAAGTAACCGATCCAGGTGGTCGCCCAGGCAACCGACTTGCGGGCTTCCTTGGCGTTCGGCACGGTGAAGAAGCGCATCAGGATGTGCGGCAGACCAGCGGTACCGAACATCAGCGCCATGCCGACAGAGATGGCGGAGATTGGATCCTTGATCAGGGCGCCCGGAGCCATGATGGCTTCCTTCTTGGCGTGCACTTCGGTGGCCTTGGTGAACAGGGCTTCCGGCGAGAATCCGAACTGGAACAGCACGGCCACGGCCATAAAGGTGGCGCCACCGAGCAGCATGCAGGCCTTGATGATCTGCACCCAGGTCGTCGCGGTCATACCACCGAACAGGACGTAGGCCAGCATGATGCAGCCGACGAGGATTTCAGCGTAGAGATATTCGAGACCGAAGAGAATCTTGATCAGCTGACCGGCACCGACCATCTGCGCAATCATGTAGAAGGCGACGATGACCAGGGAAGCGGAAGCCGCGAAGACGCGAACCGGAGTCTGGGCGAAACGGTAGGAAGCCACGTCGGCAAACGTGAACTTGCCCAGGTTGCGCAGACGCTCTGCCATCAGGAAGGTGATGACCGGCCAGCCGACCAGCCAGCCGATCGAGAAGATCAGGCCGTCAAAGCCGTTGGCGAACACAAGACCGGAAATACCGAGGAAGGAAGCGGCCGACATGTAGTCGCCGGCGATGGCCAGACCGTTCTGGAAGCCGGTGATGCCACCGCCACCGGTGTAGAAGTCGGCAGCCGACTTGGTGCGGGCTGCGGCAACCTTGGTGATGTACAGGGTGAAGCCGACGAACAGGCCGAACATGACGATGGCCGTCCAGTTGGTTGCCTGCTTCTGAGCCTGGCCGAGATCGGCGCCGGCAGCATAGGCACCGCCGGCAAGCGCCAGTGCGGCTACAGCGGAGAGAATGTGCTTGATGGACATGTTACTTCTGCGCCTCCTTGATGATGGCTTCGTTGGTCGCATCGAACTCGGTGTTGGCGCGACGGACGTAGATCCAGGTCAGGACGATGGTGAAAACGATAACGCCAACGCCCAGCGGAACGCCGAGGGTAGTCACACCGGCGCCGATCTTCTGTGCCAGCAGTTCCTTATCGAAGGCGACCAGCAGGATGAAGCCGTAGTAGGCAGCGGCACTGATGATCGCCATGATGATCGAGTATCGACTGCGCATGGCAATGAACTCGTGGAATTTCGGATTCTTGGTAATCCGATCAAGTACGTCTTGCATTGATTTGCTCCTCAGATTTTGTTTATAGAGGCATTGCTGCG
>CAMKYP010000240.1 GCA_946477505.1 uncultured Dechloromonas sp.
GATGGCGGCACCAACGATACGCGAAACGCCGATGCCATAGCAGCCCATTTCCATGATCTGGCTCTTGCCGTTCTCGTCGAGATAGCTGCAGCCCAGAGCCTGGGCGTATTTCTGGCGCAACTGGAAGATGTGGCCGACTTCGATGCCGCGGCAGATATCCAGCGTGCCCTTTCCGTCTGGCGAGGGATCGCCGGCAACGACATTACGGATGTCGAATACCTCGGGTTCCGGCAGGTCACGGCCGAAGTTCACGCCGGTCATGTGGTAGCCGGCTTCATTCGCCCCGCAGACAAAATCGCTCATGACGGCGATGCTGCGGTCGGCAATCACGCTGATCTTTTCCCGGTCGATGCCGACAGGGCCGATGAAGCCGGGTTTGCAGCCCAGATGCTCGATTACTTCTTCTTCGGTGGCAAAGCGGAAAGGATTGATTGCGGCAATCTTGCTGGCCTTGATTTCGTTGAGCTCGTGGTCGCCACGCACCAGCAGCAGCGCGAAAGTCGGTTGCCCTTCCTCTTTTTCACTAACGACAGCGATGGATTTGACGATCTTGTCGAGCGGCAAGTTGAGAAACTTGGCGACATCGACGCATGCCATCTTGCCCGGTGTGTGCGTCTTTTCCATCGATTGAGCGGCGGTGGCGCGAGGCGAGGTCGGAGCAAGCGCTTCGGCGAGTTCAACGTTGGCCGCGTAGTCGGAGGCCGGACAGAAGGCGATGTCGTCTTCGCCGGATTCGGCCAGGACATGGAATTCATGCGACCCGGTACCGCCGATGGAACCGGTATCGGCGGCGACAGCACGGAACTTCAAACCCAGGCGGGTGAAGATGCGGCTGTACGTCGCGTACATGTTGCCGTATTCGCGCTTCAGGTCATCGAACGAGGCGTGGAAGGAGTAGCCGTCCTTCATCAGGAATTCGCGTCCGCGCATGACACCGAAACGGGGGCGGATTTCGTCGCGGAACTTGGTTTGCACCTGATAGAGGTGAATGGGTAGCTGGCGATAGCTTTTCACATCGCGGCGGACAATGTCCGTGATGACTTCCTCGTGTGTCGGCCCGATGACGAAGTCGCGCTGATGGCGGTCCTTGAAGCGCAGCAGTTCAGGCCCGTACTGCTCCCAGCGACCGGATTCCTGCCACAGTTCTGCCGGCTGGACGGCCGGCATCAGCAGCTCCAGAGCACCGGCATTGTTCATTTCTTCGCGGACGACATTTTCGACCTTGCGCAGAACGCGCAGTCCCAGGGGCATCCAGGTGTAGATGCCGGCAGCGGCGCGCTTGATGTAGCCGGCGCGCAGCATCATTTTCTGACTGATGACTTCGGCGTCCGCCGGTGCTTCCTTGAGAGTGGTGAAAAAGAACTGCGAAGTGCGCATGGGATGCTCTTGAATTCGTTGGGAAACCTCAATTTTACACGGTCCCGCTTCTTTGCATGTGAACGCCCTTTGTGAAAGAATCGGGGCAACCATTAAATTTTGCAGGATTTTTATGCTCGATCGCGAAGGCTATCGCCCGAACGTCGGCATCATTCTTTGTAACGCCAAGAACGAGGTTTTCTGGGGTAAGCGCATACGGGAGCATTCCTGGCAGTTTCCGCAAGGTGGCATCAAGCGTGGCGAAACGCCGGAAGAGGCCATGTATCGCGAACTGCACGAAGAGGTCGGGCTTATGCCCGAACATGTGCGTATTCTCGGGCGAACCAAGGGCTGGTTGCGTTATGAAGTGCCGACACACTGGATTCGCCGCGAATGGCGTGGTTCATACAAGGGCCAGAAACAGATTTGGTTCCTGCTGAGGCTGGTCGGGCGCGATAGCGACGTCAGTTTGCGGGCAACGAGCAAGCCGGAGTTCGACGCCTGGCGCTGGAATGACTATTGGGTGCCCCTCGATGCGGTGATCGAGTTCAAGCGTAGCGTGTATGAGCAGGCGCTGAATGAACTCGTCCGTTTTCTCGATTTTGACCGCAAGGGACTTCGTTTCAAGCGCGAGGCGGAGACTTCTTTGCCGGAGGCGGCAATGGGTGAAGAGGAAAAATAGTCATGAGTTTGCGTGGACTCGTCTTTTCTGCACTCGTCTTGCTTGTGCCGCTTGCCGGTAATGCGGCGGACGAGCAGGAAGAGGATGGAGTGGCGCGGCAGTGGCAGGAGCTGGATGTGCAGTTTCCATCGCCTCCTGCCAAGGATGCCTTGATCCCGCTTTATGTGAGTGCGGCGACCGCCAACCGGTTCTTCATTGACGGCTCTAGCCTGAGTGTCGGGGCTGATCAGGTGATTCGCTACGTCATGGTTGTCGAGACGCCCGGTGGCGCACGTAACGTGACCTATGAAGGGATGCGCTGCGAGTCCAGGTCACGCCGCATCTATGGTTCCGGACGCCCGGATGGGACATGGTCAAAGGCACGTAACAGTGACTGGGTTCGCATTCTCGACGCCTACGCCAATCGGCAGCATGCGGCACTATTTCTTGAGTACTTCTGCCCTTACGGCAATTCGGTGCGAACGACGGCGGAGGCTCGAGATGCCCTGGTTCGTGGTGGGCACCCGGATCTTCGGCGCTGAAAAATCAATATGTCTGTGGATGGGCTGATTCTTGAATTTGATCGAGCATTGCGTACGGTGTTCGCACCGGCTCGCACCGTGCGCGCTGTTCCGGGTGCAGATTTGCCGGAGCCGGCGTTAAGCGAAGGGGAGCGCCAGCACGCCCTGGGTTTGATGCGGGTCAATCATTGCGGGGAAATTTGTGCGCAAGCCCTGTACCAAGGGCAGGCGCTGACTTCGCGTGATCCGGTGGTCAAGGACTCGCTGCGGGGCGCTGCGGAAGAGGAGACGGAGCATCTGGCCTGGACCGAGTCTCGTATCAAGGAGCTTGGCGGGCGTAAAAGTCTGCTGAATCCACTGTGGTATGTCGGTTCGCTTTCACTGGGGGTTGTTGCCGGGGTGATGGGCGACAAGTGGAACTTGGGTTTTTTGGCAGAAACCGAAAGGCAGGTCGAGGCACATCTCGATGGGCATCTCGTTGATCTTCCGGAGCAGGATGGAAAGTCGCGGGCGATTGTCGACCGCATGCGGCTTGACGAAATTCAACATGCCGAAATGGCCATCCGCTTCGGCGCAGCAGAATTGCCTGCGCCGATCAGGTTGGGAATGAAGGCGATGGCGAAGATTATGACCTTCGCCGCCTATCGCGTCTAAGCTGGTCGGGTCAGGCTTCCTCGATAATCTCGAAGTCGACAGTGATGTCGGCTGTCTTGCCGATCATGATGGATGCCGAGCAATATTTGTCCTTCGATAGTTCGATGGCGCGTGCTACGGCGTCCGGTTTCAGATTTCGTCCCTTCACTCGATAGTGGAAGTGGATGCGCGTGAATACCTTGGGGTCCGTTTCGGCGCGCTCTGCAGTGAGGCTGACGTCGCAGCCGCCGACTTGATGGCGCCCTTTCTTCAGAATTAGCACGACGTCGAAGGCGCTGCAGCCGCCTGTGCCGGCCAATACCATCTCCATGGGGCGCAGCCCCAGGTTTCTGCCGCCGGCTTCGGGGGCGCCATCCATGACCACAGAGTGTCCGCTGCCGGTTTCCGCCACAAATGACATGCCGGCATCGCTTCCCATCCATCTTACTGTGCATTCCATTTTGATCTCCTTGCTGGGGGTTCGATTTTAGCGGAATTGCCGGGGCGACGAGGCGGTGCTTGGTGTTGTTGCGATGCAGCAATATTGGTTTTTCGTGGCCGGACTTTTTGGGGTGCGTCTGGAGTTGTTCAATGGTTAATTTATGTTGCGATGTTGTAATTAAATGCAATTAAACAATGTATTATTAATAATAATTTTTGTTAATTGATTTATCAAAATATTGATTGTGCAATGCACAAGAATCGCTTGCTGATGATCGTGTGTTCGGGCAGAATGCGAAGCGTACGAACTGTAGTGACTTGTTAGCGATGAGTTCTCCGGTTCAGATTTGTCTCCTCCACCCTCCTCCTTTGGTGTGGATTTAACGCGGCTCAGCGAGCCGCGTTTTTTTTTGCCTCATTTGCCATGAGTGGTTGAAAAGGATTGACAGCGATGTAATTCGTCGACTAAAATCCGCGCCTTTCTCCAATCTGCGCCCAATTTTTCAGGACGGCACACACATGAAAACGTTTTCCGCCAAGCCACATGAGGTGAAGCGCGAGTGGTTTGTGGTAGACGCCACAGACAAGGTGCTCGGCCGCCTCGCCACCGAAATCGCTCGTCGCCTTCGCGGCAAGCACAAGGCTATCTATACCCCGCACGTTGATACCGGCGACTTCATCGTTGTCACCAACGTTGAAAAGCTCACCGTTACCGGTAACAAGGCTGAAGACAAGAAGTACTTCCGCCATTCCGGTTACCCGGGCGGTATCTACGAAACCAACTTCAAGAAGATGCAGCAACGCTTCCCGGGCCGCGCCCTGGAAACCGCCGTCAAGGGCATGCTGCCGAAGGGTCCGCTGGGCTACGCCATGCTCAAGAAGCTGAAGTGCTACGCCGGCGACCAGCATCCGCACACTGCCCAGCAGCCGAAGGCTCTGGAAATCTAAGGGGATATCATGGCTGAAGGTTATTTCTACGGTACCGGCCGTCGCAAGAGCGCCGTTGCTCGTGTTTTCATGAAGCGCGGTTCCGGTGCCATCGTCGTCAATGGCAAGCCGGTTGATCAGTTCTTCTCCCGCGAAACCGGTCGCATGATCGTTCGTCAGCCGCTTGAGCTGGTCGAGCAATTGAATGGTTTCGATATCAAGGTCAATGTCACCGGTGGTGGTGAGTCCGGCCAGGCTGGTGCTGTTCGTCATGGCATTACCCGTGCCCTGATCGAATACGATGCGGCGCTGAAGCCTGCGTTGTCGAAGGCTGGCTTTGTTACCCGCGATGCTCGTGAAGTTGAGCGTAAGAAGGTTGGCTTCCACAAGGCGCGTCGCCGGAAGCAATTCTCCAAGCGTTAATGCGCTTGTTAAAAGGCCGCCTCGGGGCGGCTTTTTTATTGCCTGTTCCTGATGCGCGACTTGAGCGTTGGGTGTAAAAAAGCCTCGGCATTTGCCGAGGCTTTTGCATTTGAGTGCAGCTTGTCTCAGGACAGGATGAGATTGTCGCGGTGGATTATTTCCGGTTCGTCCACGTAGCCGAGGATGTTTTCGATGTCGGCTGTCGTCTTGCGGGCGATCAGGCGTGCTTCGCCGCTGCCATAGTTGCTCAGACCGCGGGCGATTTCATGGTTGTCGGGGCTGATGCAGGCGACGGCGGCGCCGCGTTCGAATTCGCCCTCGGCAGCAATGACGCCGATGGGGAGGAGGCTCTTGCCGGCGCGCAGGGCTTCCACGGCGCCGGTGTCGAGAATCAGGCGTCCGGCGAGTTGTAGGTGGTCGGCCAGCCATTGCTTGCGGGCGGCAAGTGGGGGGGTGGTAGAAACCAGAAGAGTGCCAACTGACTCGCCGGCCGCCAGACGGATGATCGGGTCGGTTTCATGGCCGCTGGCGATGGCCGTGTGGGCGCCGCTGCGGGCGGCGCGTTTGGCGGCAATGACCTTGGTGATCATGCCGCCGGTGCCAACCTGGCTGCCGGCGCCACCGGCCATGGCCTCGAGCGATGCATCACCGGCGATCGCCTCCTGGATCAGGGTGGCGTTCGGATCTTTGCGTGGATCAGCTGTGTATAGGCCTTTCTGGTCGGTCAGGATGATCAGGGCGTCGGCTTCTGTCAGATTGGCGACGAGTGCGCCAAGCGTATCGTTGTCGCCAAACTTGATTTCGTCGGTGATGACGGTGTCGTTTTCATTGATGATCGGCACGATGCCAAGGCCGAGCAGTGTCGTCAGTGTCGAGCGGGCATTCAGATAGCGCTTGCGGTCGGCCAGGTCGTCGTGGGTGAGCAGGATCTGCGCGGTGTGTACCCCGTGTTTGCCGAAGGCCGCCTCGTAGGCCTCGACCAGTCCGGCTTGTCCAACGGCGGCGGCGGCCTGTTTTTCATGGACGGTCTTCGGGCGGCGGCCCCAGCCCAGGCGTTGTACGCCGCAGGCGACCGCGCCGGAGGAGACGAGGATGATTTCGCGCCCCTGTGCACGCAGGGTGGCGATCTGGCGCGCCCAGTCGCCAATGGCGTTCAAGTCGAGGCCGGTTCCGTTGTTGGTGACAAGCGCCGAGCCGACCTTGACGACAAGTCGCTTGGCATTGGCGAGGCGGGTCTGACTCATGCTTCTTCCGTTGTTCCTTCGTCTTCGTCGTCGGCCACTTCCGGAATGGCCATCTGTTCGAGGGCTTCCTGGATGGCGTAGATCAGCGG
>CAMKYP010000241.1 GCA_946477505.1 uncultured Dechloromonas sp.
TCGAAATCGACGGCGGCGAACTGCGCCGCATCGCTTTGCCGGGCGTGGATCATCCGCTCGCGCGCCATCTCGCCCGGCAAAGCGATGCGGCGCAGTTCGCCGCCGTCGATTTCGATGGCTCTGTCGGCAAGCAGTTGCACCGGCTGGCTGCCGTATTGCTGCGTTTCCGCGAGCCGCGCCTTGACTGCCTCGTTCAGCGGCGCGAGGGCACGGTAACGCCACATGCGCTCGGATGCCAGGAAGACGACGCCATCGCTGTCAGCCAGCAGCCGGGTGTCACCCACGCCGGACAGCGCCTGCTCCATGCTCTCCAGGCCAACCTTGAGGACGATGACGCCGAGCACCCGGCCCTGCTCGCGCACCGATGCCGCCAGAAAATACCCCGGCTCGCCGGTGGTGACACCGACACCATAAAAACGGCCAAATCCGCCTTCCAGCGCATCGCGAAAATAGGGGCGGAAGGCGTAGTTGTGGCCGACAAAGCTGCGCGGCAGGCGCCAGTTGCTGGCGGCCAGCGTCTTGCCCCGTGCGTCGATCAGGAAGGCAACGGCAACCGACGCCCCCTGCTGCGCAGCCTCGAGATAGGCATTGGCGGCAGCTTGCCGCCGGGGATCGTTCGGCTCGCGGAGCAGCGCGGCCAATGCGGGATCGAGCGCGAGCAGGCCGGGCAGCGACTCGTGCCGGGCCAGCGTAGCTTCGATCGACAAGGCGAAGGCATCGAGGCGCTGCGCCGCCAGATGCCGCTCGCTGTCCAGGTGACTGTTCAGCAGCAGGCGGTAGGCCAGCCAGCCGAGCAGCACGCAGACAAGCAAGGCGGCCAGGGATAGCCACAGGGTACGGTGGGGGCGAATGACGGCGTCCGAGTTATTCACGCCGCCATCCTACCGGTTTGCGTACCGCTCAGTCGACGGCCTCCCGCGTCATCCCGGCGGCGGCGCGTGGCGCCGATCACGCTTGCCCCTGCCGGCCGTGTCGAGGACAACTCGAAGACCCGCATCAACAGCGAACCGCCGGCCTGTTCGTTGTGCGACTCAGGCCTCGGCACGAAAGAGCCAACATGACGGGGAAATTTCGATCCTTTCGTTGCGATCCCTTGCGTCATGCCCTCCGGGTTTTCCGGAGGGCATGACGCCCCGGGCGATACAGGGCGCCTGGAGCACGAATTACGGGCGTCGAGCCGTTCCGGCATCTTTGTCGAAACGATCCAGTTCCATGACCTTGGCCCAAACCTTGACGAAGTCCTTGGCAAACTTCTCCTTGGCGTCGTCGCCGGCGTAGTATTCGGCCACTGCCCGCAGTTCCGAGTTGGAGCCGAATACCAGATCGACTGGGGTCGCGGTCCACTTGACCTTGCCGCTCTTGCGGTCACGCCCTTCGTACAGACCTTCTGACGACGCCTTGGACCAGACGGTGGACATGTCCAGCAGATTGACGAAGAAGTCGTTAGTCAGCGTTCCGGGATTACCGGTAAAGACCCCGTGCTTGACCCCGCCGGCGTTGGCGTCGAGGGCACGCAATCCGCCGACCAGGACGGTCATTTCCGGAACACTCAACCTCAGCAGGTTGGCCTTGTCGACCAGCATCTCCGCCGGAGACAGGCGCGCTTCCTTGCTGTAGTAATTGCGGAAGCCATCGGCCTTGGGTTCAAGCACCGCAAACGAATTGACATCGGTGCTTTCCTGCGAGGCGTCCATACGTCCCGGCGAGAACGGTACCTTGACGTTGTGACCGGACTTCTTGGCCGCCGATTCGATTGCCGCCGAACCGCCCAGCACGATAACGTCGGCCAGCGAAACCTTCTTGCCGCCCTTGAGGCCCGCATTGAAGTCTTTCTGGATGCTTTCCAGCTTGTCTAGTACCTTGCTCAACTCTTCAGGCGTGTTGGCCGCCCAGTCTTTTTGGGGCGACAGGCGAACACGCGCGCCATTCGCTCCGCCACGCATATCCGAACCGCGGAAGGAAGCGGCCGACGCCCAGGCAGTACGGATCAGTTCCGCGTTGCCGAGCCCCGAGGCAAGAATGCGCGATTTCAGGGCCTCCGCATCTCGCCCATCGATCAGTTTGTGGTTAAGCGCTGGAACCGGGTCTTGCCAGGAGAGCGCCTCCTTGGGCACATCGGCACCGAGATAACGGGAACGCGGACCGAGGTCGCGGTGCGTCAGCTTGAACCAGGCCTTGGCGAATGCCAGTTCGAACTCTTTCGGATTCTCCATGAAGCGCCGCGAAATCTTCTCGTAGGCCGGGTCGAAACGCAGCGACATGTCCGTGGTAAACATGATCGGCGCGTGACGCTTGTCCTTGATATGTGCGTCGGGAACCAGCGCTGCCGCCGCGGGGTCGGACGGAATCCATTGAATGGCGCCCGCCGGGCTCTTTGAACGAACCCAGTTCCATGAAAAGAGATTGGACAGGTAC
Source organism: uncultured Dechloromonas sp. (assembly GCA_946477505.1). Lineage (GTDB taxonomy): Bacteria > Pseudomonadota > Gammaproteobacteria > Burkholderiales > Rhodocyclaceae > Azonexus. The sequence continues at coordinate 2,416 of CAMKYP010000241.1, forward strand.
TGGGTCGTGAATGCCGTCGGACTGGAGGTCCAGGCCCCTTCCAGACCGCTGGTGATCGTATCCTCGGCGTTCCCCTTGCCGCATCTGTTCTTCCAACCCAAGCCCTGATCTTCGAGCGGGGCACCTGTCGGGTCCGTGCCCAGGCACTTCTCCGGGTCATGCGCGCCGTGCGCTTTGCCAAACGTGTGACCACCGGCAATCAGGGCCACCGTTTCCTCATCGTTCATCCCCATGCGACCGAAGGTATCGCGAATGTCTTTGGCGGCGGCAAGCGGATCTGGGTTTCCGTTGGGGCCTTCAGGATTGACATAAATCAGGCCCATCTGCACGGCGGCAAGCGGTGTTTCCAGCTTGCGGTCGCCGTGATAGCGTTCGTCGCCCAGCCACTTCGATTCCGGCCCCCAATAGACGAGATCTGGCTCCCAGTCGTCGGCCCGGCCACCCGCAAAGCCGTAGGTTTTCATACCCATCGACTCCATGGCTACGGTACCGGCCAGCACCATCAGGTCTCCCCAGGAAAGTTTCGCACCGTATTTCTGCTTGACCGGCCACAACAGCCGCCGCGCCTTGTCGAGGCTGACGTTGTCCGGCCAGTTATTGAGCGGATCGAAACGCTGCTGGCCGCCATCCGAACCACCGCGACCATCGAGGGTACGGTAGGTACCGGCACTGTGCCAGGCCATGCGAATGAAGAACGGGCCGTAGTTGCCATAGTCAGCCGGCCACCAGTCCTGCGAAGTGGTCAGGGTAGCCTTGATATCGTTCTTCACCGCATTCAGATCCAGCGTCTTGAACGCCTTGGCATAGTCAAAACCCTCTTCCATCGGATTTGAAGAGGCGTTGTGCTGGCGCAGCGGCGAAAGATCGAGTCGATTGGGCCACCAGTCCTTGTTGGTCAATGGCGCCTTGTTCGCCATGGTATTGGCTGCTTGCAGCGGCGGCGTGGCGACAAGCAGTACGGCGGACAGCCCGGCACAACTGAGCAAACGCCGTGTGAAAAAGGGAATATGTTCCATGAATCGCTCCTTTGGGATTGTTGTGAGGTGTTGCCCATTCAGGCTAGCGACCATGGATATGACAGGGAAATTGAAAACTGCAATTTTCGCGATAGCCAATTTTCATGACAGGAAGATTCTGGGTTTTCGTCACGGCGACCGCAGTGCTCCGGTATTCGCTGGAAAGAGCGCCTCCGGGATAGTCTGCCCAGCTGCGCAGGCCGGGCGAAGGTCGAACCCAAGCGCGCCGTCACAAGCGAAAGACATCAATCAAAACGACAAAGGCCGGAGCCAGTCAAAAACCTTGCTTTGACAGGCTCCGGCAAACAGGCTTAGGCTTCTCGTTGGCCTGGGCGAAACAGCACCCACTTCGCTTTACCCACAGCTCGCCGTCATCCGGCTTGCTTGTGCTGGACTCAGTCGACGGCCGCCATTTTCATTTCATCATTGGCATGGCGCTGCTGCTCCTCCATGACCAGCCTGCCAAGTTCGCGCTTGAGGTCGTTGAAGGCGGCCGACGACGGGTCGCGCGGTCGTGGCATGGCCACCCGCTGGTCGCGCTTGACCGTGCCCGGCCGGTAGGTCATGACCACGATGCGGTCGGCCAGGTAGATCGATTCCTCGATCGAGTGCGTCACGAACAGGATGGTCTTGCCCAGCTTTTCCCAGATGCGCAGCAGTTCGTCCTGCAGGTTGCGCCGGGTCAGCGCATCGAGCGCGCCGAAGGGTTCGTCCATCAGCATGATCGGTGAGTCGAGGGCGAGTACGCGGGCAATGGCGACGCGCTGGCGCATGCCGCCGGAGAGGTCTTTCGGGAAGCGGTCGCGGAAGTCCTTGAGGTGCAGCAGGTCGAGCAGTTGGCTTACGATCAGGTCGATTTCGGCTTTGTCCTTTTTCTGGACTTCCAGTCCGAAGGCGATGTTCTGGCCGACGGTCATCCACGGGAAGAGCGCGTATTCCTGGAAGACCATGCCGCGGTCCGGGCCGGGTGACAGGATTTTCCGGCCGTCGATGGTGATCTCGCCGGCCGAGGGGGGCTGGAAGCCGGCGACGGCGTTGAGCAGGGTGGATTTGCCGCAGCCCGAGGGGCCGAGCAGGCAGACGAATTCGCCGGGCTGGATGGTGAGGTTGATGTCTTTTAGCGCGACGACGTCCTTGCCCGGGGTCTTGAAGATTTTCTGTACGTTGTTGATCAGGATGGGGCTGCTCATGTTTAGTGCTCCAGGCCGCGGTGCCAGCGCAGCAGGTGGTTGTTGAGGCGGCTGACGGCGGTGTCGATGAAGAGGCCGAGCAGGCCGATGGTGATCATGCCGGCGATGATCTTGTCGGACCACATGAATTCGCGGGCTTCGAGGATGCGGAAGCCGAGTCCGTCGTTGACGGCGATCATTTCGGAGACGATGACGACGATGAAGGCGGTGCCGATGCCGATGCGTACGCCAGCCAGGATGTAGGGGGTGGCGGCGGGCAGGATGACGCGGGTGAACATGGTCCATTGGCCAACGCCGAGGTTGCGTGCCGCGCGCAGGTAGATGCCGTCGACCTGACGCACGCCGGCGATGGTGTTCATCAGGACCGGGAAGAAGGCGCCGATGGCGATCAGGAAGAAGGATGGCGGGTTGCCCAGGCCGAACCACAGGATGGCGAGCGGGATGTAGGCGATGGGCGGGATCGGCCGCAGGATTTGCATCAGCGGGTTGAACAGGGCGTAGATGCGGTTGCTGGCGCCCATCAGGAGACCGATCGGCAGGGCCAGACCGGCGCCGATGAGGAAGCCGGCGATGACGCGGTAGAGGCTGGAGTAGGCGTCGTGCAGCAGTTCGCCGGAGAACAGCCAGGCGAGCCAGGATTGGCCGATTTCCTGTTCTTGCGCCGGGAGCAGGTAGGCCCACCATTTGGCGGCGACCGCCGTGGGGGCCGGCATCACGACGGCCGAGAACAGGCCGGCTCGCGAGCAGGCTTCCCACAGGATGAGTACCAGTACCGGAACCAGCGCGCCATGAGCGAAGTCTTTCAGTTTCTGCATCGTCGCCTCACTTCACTTTCAGGTCGGCCTTGGCCTTTTGCAGCAGGTCAAGCTTCACCCATTCCGACGCCTTCGGTGGCTTGCTCATGCGACCAACGCCGTACTTGTTCATGTATTCGGTCGTGATATCCACATGTTCCAGCGTCACGTCGTAGGTGTAGTCGGCGTTATCCATCGCATCCTTGAAATCCTGCGAGGTGATCTGACCCTTGAACATCTGCTCGCGCACGTATTTGTCGGCCAGTGCGGTGTCATTGTTGAACAGCGTCGTGGTTTCGACGAAACACTTCATCAGGCGCTGCGCAACGTCCTTCTTCTCGTTGTACAGCTTCTCGGTCATGACCAGCAGACGCACCGGCTCGCCCATCTTGGTCGAGTACGGCTTCATGATCTCGATCCCGAATTTCTTGTTGAGTGCCTGCGAGGACTGCGGCTCCGACTGACACATGGCATCGATCTGCTTGGCGGCCAATGCCTGGTTGAGATCGGCGAAGGCGAGGAAGACAATCTGCACGTCCTTGCCCGGCTTGTCGGACCAGGTCAGACCTGCCTTTTCCAGTTCGGCGTAGAGCAGCAGTTCGTGCGCGCCGCCGCGGGTCACCCCGACCTTCTTGCCCTTCATGTCCTGCAACGACTTGATGCCGCTATCGATGCCGGCAACGATGCGCGCCCCGCCCTTGGCGAAGCCGGCGACGGTATAGATGGGAACACCGTTGGCTCGGCCGGAGATGGCACCGTCGGAAGCCAGCGCCGCGATGTCGATTTCACCGGCAACGATGGCCGGCATGATGTCCGGCCCCTTCGGGAACATACGTTCCTCGACCTTCAGGTTGTA
>CAMKYP010000242.1 GCA_946477505.1 uncultured Dechloromonas sp.
TCGTTGAATCCCGGATTGCGGCGCTTGACCACTTCCTTGAGCACGGACGCCCAGATGCGTTCGCTCTCGCCACGGTCGGCAATGAGATCGACAAAGGTAGTCGTCACCAGCTCGACGGCCTTGGCCTTGCGCTCCTCCTGCTTTTCGCGGCGCTTGGCTTCCTCCTCCGGCGAACGCTTCTCGCGCTCGCGGCGCTGGCCGCCACGGCTGGCCTCGCGGTCGCGGACCAGATCGTCGTAATAGATGAATTCGTCGCAATTGGTGATCAGCAGATCGGAGCAGCTTTGCTTGACGCCAACGCCGATGACTTTCTTGGCGTTCTCGCGCAGCTTGGAGACCAGCGGCGAGAAGTCGGAATCGCCGGAAATGATGACGAAGGTGTCAACGTGCGACTTGGTGTAGCACAGGTCGAGCGCATCGACGACCATGCGGATGTCGGCCGAATTCTTGCCCGACTGGCGGACGTGCGGGATTTCGATCAGTTCGAAATTGGCCTCGTGCATCGCGGCCTTGAACCCCTTGTAGCGCTCCCAGTCGCAATAGGCCTTCTTGACGACGATGCTGCCCTTGGCGAGCAGGCGCTCGAGCACGGGGCGGATGTCGAATTTTTCGTACTGTGCGTCGCGCACGCCAAGGGCGATGTTCTCGAAGTCACAGAAGAGCGCCATGCTGGCGGTGTCGTTGGATGCGGCCATGAAATACTTTCAGCTTGAGGAGGGCGAAGTATACCGCCGATGCCCCGCCTGATTGCGTGGGAACCGTCGCCACGATGCGGAACAAGAACCCATTCCAACGGCAAGTTTCGGGCGTATGATGAAGTTGCTGCAACGCAGCACCCGCAACGCTGCAGCAAGCCGGCGAAGAACCGGCAACCGTCTCAGAGGTTTCGCATGAACAGCATGCTCACCATTGACGGCAACGAAGCCGTCGCCAACGTGGCCTACCGCGTTTCCGAAGTGATCGCCATTTACCCGATCACCCCCTCGTCCGGCATGGGCGAACTCTCCGACGAATGGGCCGCCCAAGGCCGCAGGAACCTGTGGGGCACCGTCCCCACCGTCGTCGAGCTGCAATCCGAAGGCGGCGCCGCCGGCGCCGTCCATGGCGCGCTGCAGGCCGGCGCCCTGGCCACCACCTTCACGGCATCGCAAGGCCTGCTGTTGATGATTCCCAACATGTACAAGATCGCCGGCGAACTGACGCCGACGGTTTTCCATGTCGCCGCCCGCGCCGTGGCCACGCATGCGCTGTCCATCTTCGGCGACCATTCCGACGCGATGGCGACGCGCGGCACCGGCTTCGCGCTGCTCGCCTCGAATTCGGTACAGGAAGCGCAGGACATGGCAGCCATCGCCTCGGCTGCCACGCTGGCCGGGCGCATCCCGGTGCTCCACTTCTTCGACGGCTTCCGCACCTCGCACGAAGTCGCCAAGATCGCGCCGCTGGCGGATGACACGCTCAAGGCCCTGTTCGAGCCATCGCAGATCGACGCCCAGCGCCGCCGTGCCCTGTCGCCGGAACATCCGGTGCTACGCGGCACGGCGCAGAACCCGGATACCTTCTTCCAGTGCCGCGAGGCGCAAAATCCGTGGTTCGACGCCTTCCCCGGCATCGTGCAGCAGACCATGGACCGCTTCGCCGGGCTGACCGGGCGCGCCTATCGGTTGTTCGATTACGTCGGTGCGCCGGATGCCGGGCGCGTCATCGTCATCATGGGTTCGGGCGCCGAAACCGTTGAGGAAACCGTCGACGACATGAATCGGCGCGGCGAAAAGGTCGGCCTGCTCAAGGTCCGCCTCTATCGGCCGTGGGCGCCGGAGGCCCTGCTCGCCGCCCTGCCGCCCTCGGTCTTCGCCGTCGCCGTGCTCGACCGCTGCAAGGAGGCCGGCGCCGACGGCGAACCGCTGTTCAAGGACGTGCTGGTTGCGCTGGCCGAGGATGCGGCTGGCGAGACACCTCGCTTCGCCCATATGCCGAAGGTGATCGGCGGCCGCTATGGGCTGGGCTCCAAGGAATTCACGCCGGCCATGGTCGTTTCCATCTACGCCGCCTGTGCGCAGGCCTCGCCAAAGCGCCGTTTCACGGTCGGCATCGATGACGACGTCAGCCACCTGTCGCTGACTGTTGACCCGAGCTTCCGCACCATGGCCGCCCGCGAGCATTTCGCCGCCGTCTTCTACGGTCTCGGCTCAGATGGCACGGTGTCGGCGAACAAGAATTCGATCAAGATCATCGGCGACGAAACCGAACGCTACGCCCAGGGCTATTTCGTCTACGACTCCAAGAAGTCCGGCGCGATGACCGTATCGCACCTGCGTTTCGGGCCGCAGCCGATCCGCTCGGCCTACCTGACCGCTGACGGGGACGCACGCTTCGTCGCCTGCCATCAAGCGCACTTTCTCGAACAGCATGATCTGTTGGCGCACGCCGCGCCGGAAGCCGTCTTCCTGCTCAACACCGACGTACCGCCCGAGCAAGTCTGGGATCGTCTGCCGGCCCGCATCCAGCAGCAGATGATCGCCAAGCGCATCCGCTTCTACATGATCGACGCCTACAAGGTGGCGCAGGAAGCCGACATGGGGCGGCGCATCAATACCGTGATGCAGACCTGCTTCTTCGCCATTTCCGGCATCCTTCCCCAGGAACAGGCCTTGCCGCGATCAAGCACGCCGTCGAAAAGACCTATGGCCGCAAGGGCCGACGTATCGCCGAGTTCAATTACCGCGCCATCGACAGGACCGTCGCCTGCCTGCATCGCGTGACGCTGCCCGAGTCAGCCAGCCCGGCCGCTGAACCCGCCAGGGGCAAGGCCGCCGACGACTTCATCCACCGCGTCACCCTACCGCTGATCGCCGGCCACGGCGACCGGCTGCCGGTTTCGCTGTTCCCGGTGGACGGCACCTGGCCGACCGGTACCGCACGCCACGAAAAGCGCAATTTGGCGCTGGAAATCCCGGTCTGGGACGAAACATTGTGTACGCAATGCGGCAAGTGCGTCTTCGTCTGCCCGCACTCGGCAATCCGCGCCAAGGTTTTCGCCGCCGACCGGACGACCGGCGCACCGCCCGGCTTCAAGCACGTTCCCGCACGCAGCAAGGACTACCCGGCCGGCACCCGCATGAGCTACCAGGTGGCACCCGAGGATTGCACCGGCTGCACGCTGTGCGTCGAGGCCTGCCCGATCCGCGACAAGTCGAACATCGCGCACAAGGCGCTCAACATGGCCGCCCAGCCCCCCTTGCGCGCCGCCGAGGTCGCCAACTGGGAATTCTTCCTCACCCTGCCCGACCTCGAGCGACAGATCGCCAAGCGCACCGCCCTGCCCGGCGCCATGCTGCTGCAACCGCTGTTCGAGTTCTCCGGCGCCTGCGTCGGCTGCGGCGAGACACCGTACATCCGGCTGGCCACGCAGCTGTTCGGCGACCGGATGCTGGTCGCCAACGCCACCGGCTGCTCGTCGATCTACGGCGGCAACCTGCCGACCACGCCGTATTGCAAGGACGCCGACGGCCGCGGCCCGGCGTGGAGCAACTCGCTGTTCGAAGACAACGCCGAGTTCGGCCTCGGCATGCGCCTGGCCACCGACAAACTGGCCGATGCGGCACGCACGCAATTGCAGGCGCTGGCGCCACAACTCGATCCGGCGCTGGTGAGCGCACTTCTCGACGCCGAGCAGCGCAGCGAAGCCGGCATCCACGCACAGCGCGAACGGGTTGCCGAACTGCTCGCCGCGCTGCAGACCATCGCCACGCCCGAGGCGACCCAACTGGCCGCGCTGGCGGAATACCTGGTCCGGCGCAGCGTGTGGATCATCGGCGGCGACGGCTGGGCCTACGACATCGGCTTCGGCGGTCTCGACCATGTGCTGGCTTCCGGCCAGGATGTAAATATCCTCGTGCTCGACACCGAGGTCTATTCCAACACCGGCGGCCAGAACTCCAAGGCAACGCCGCTCGGAGCGGTCGCCAAGTTCGCCGCCGGCGGCAAGCCGAACCGCAAGAAGGATCTGGCGCGCATCGCCATGGACTACGAAAACGTCTTCGTCGCTCAGGTCGCCTATGGCGCCAAGGATGTGCACACATTGAAGGCGTTCCTCGATGCCGAAAGCTACCCCGGCGTATCGATCATCATCGCCTACAGCCCCTGCATCGCCCATGGCGTCGATCTGTCCTGCAACCTGCGCCAGCAGGATCTAGCGGTGAAGTCCGGCCACTGGCCCCTGCTCCGCTACGACCCGCGTCTGCGCGAGCAAGGGCGCAACCCGCTGTCGGTGGATAGCGCGGCGCCGTCGATTCCGTATCGCGACTTTGCCCAGCACGAAGCCCGTTTCACGGTGCTGGAGCGGCTGCGCCCGGAGGCGGCCGAGCGCTTGATGAACGAAGCCGAAACGGTAGCCCGCAACCGCCACCGGGAATATGCCGACCTCGCCGCACTGGCGCTGCCTGGTGCCGAAAAGCCTGCCACGGAGGAGAACAAGAATGCCTGACCTGAGCACCCGATACCTCGGCCTGCCCCTGAAGAACCCGATCGTTCCGTCCTCCACGCCACTGACGCGCGATGCGGCCGCGCCGCTCCATTTGGAGGATGCAGGCGCCGCCGCCATCGTCATGCACTCGCTGTTCGAGGAGGATGTGCGCAACGACGAAAGGATGATCGACCGCTTCCTGATCCATCCGGAATCCTCCGGCGAAGCGAGCGGCCACTTACCCGGCCGCCATGATTACGAAAGCAGGCTCGACCGTTATCTGGCGCAGATCGGCTACCTCAAGGAGCGCCTGGATATTCCGGTCGTCGCCAGCCTGAACGGCGACTCGCTGTCCGGCTGGGTGGAACTCGGCCGCGAACTGGAGGCCGCCGGTGCCGACGCACTGGAGCTCAATGCCTGGCATCTGCCGGGAACGGTGTTCGAGACGGCCGGTGGCGTCGAAGAGCGCTACATCGCCTTGCTCGCCGAGTTGAAAGCGGTCGTCCGGATACCCGTCTGCCTCAAGCTCTCGCCTTTCTTCTCGGCCCTGCCCAATTTCGTCCGCCGCGCGGAAAAATCCGGAGCCGCCGGCGTCTCGCTGTTCAACCGCTTTTTCCAGCCGGACATCGACCTGGCCAGCCTGACGGTGGTCGACCGGGTCCAGCTATCGACCTCGGCCGACGGTTTGCTGGCCATGCGCTGGATCGCGATCCTGCGCGGCCAGACACCGATCACGCTGGCCGCTTCGGGCGGCATCCACAACGCCGCCGATATGCTGAAGATGCTACTCGCCGGCGCCGATGTCGCCCACGTGGCAAGCGGCATCCTGCTCAACGGCCCGGCACTGATCGCGCAGATGCTGAAGGACATCGACCGCTGGCTCGCCGAGCATGAATACGATTCCGTCGCGCAGCTCAAGGGATCGATGAGCCAACGCAACCATCCAAATCCCTCGGCCTATGCCCGGAGCGCCTACCTGAACGCCATCGACAGCTTCACGCCGCCTGCCGGAGTCCGCTACTGAGCACGCTTTAGACACATTCTTGCTGCATTTTTAGCAGGCATCAAAGCAGCAACCCACTCCCCCCACCTACCATCGACCCGCCAACCAATTTCCGAAAGGGGGAAAGACAATGAGTGGCGCTTTCACTAAGTCGATGGCGCGGAACATATTCTACGGGGGGACGATTTTCTTCTTCCTGTTGTTCCTAGCGCTGTCATTCGATACTCATTCGCAACTGCCGAAGCGCGACATGCGGGCCAACATCACGCCGCAAATCGCCGAAGGCAAGAAGCTGTGGGAAGTTAACAACTGCATCGGCTGCCACACCCTGATGGGAGAAGGCGCCTACTTCGCTCCGGAACTCGGCAACGTCGTCGTCCGCTATGGCGACGAAGGCGTCAAGGCGTTCATCAAGAGCCGTCCGAAGGAAGGCATACCGGGCCGCCGCAGCATGCCGCAGTTCAATTTCACCGACGAGCAGCTGGACGCCATCGTGGCCTTCCTGAAGCACGTCAATTCGATCAACGACGCCAACTGGCCGCCTAACAGCCAGGGCTGATCGAGAGGAGAACTGAACATGCAATTCAAATCCCAAGCGGTTGCCAAACCCTATTTCATCGCGGCTATCGGCTTGTTTGTCGGTCAAATCCTGTTCGGCCTGATCCTCGGCCTGCAGTATGTGCTCGGCGACTTCCTGTTCCCCGCCATTCCGTTCAACGTGGCCCGCATGGTCCACACCAACCTGCT
>CAMKYP010000243.1 GCA_946477505.1 uncultured Dechloromonas sp.
AGTATGACCTGCAATCGGCGATCCAGATGCACATGGGCGAGGAGGTGCTGACGCTCAGCGCCAATGGGCGCAACCTGCCGTTGGAGGTTTCGGTTCTCAACCATATCCAGGATAGCGGGCGGATTTTCCAGTTCAAGTCGCGCTGTGTATTCAACTATGGCCACGTGACCCTGCTGGTCAATAACATGCCGCTGGACGACCCGGAGCGTTGCGGCCGCATTCGCGACAACGGAGCCTTGCTGGCGGAGGGCGTCGATGCCCGGTTGCGAGCCATCGAAACGGAGGTGCTCGCCAGGCGGCGGAGGGCAGGTATCGAGGATGCGCTGCCGAGGTTGTACGCCACGCTCGATGGTGTTCAGAACAACTACCGGCGAAACTGCTTCGAGTTGACGCAGGTGATGATCGAGTTTCAGGAGACGCTGACCAAAGCCTATATCCATCTCGGCTTGATGGAGCGTCAGGAGGAAATGATCAGCAGTATGGCCAACGAATTCATGCTGCGCGTCGTAGGGACGCAAGATGCCTCGCTGGAGATCGTCGGCCGGCTAGAAGGCTTGGCCGACGACCTGAAGGTTCTGCTCAGGAGCTGAGAAAGGCGTCGGTTCGTTCGGCGATCTGCTCGGGCATGGCCGGGTCGAGGCAGTCGAAGTGCTCGGCCTCGAAGGAGTTGGTCAGCCAGGTGATCTGGCGCTTGGCCAGTTGCCGGGTGGCAAAGACGCCGCGGTCGCGCATTTCGCTGGCCGGCATCAGACCGTCCTGGGCCTCCCAGACCTGTCGGTAGCCGACACAACGCATCGACGGTAGCCTGAGGTCGAGGTCGTATTTCTCGCGCAGCTCACGAACTTCCTCATCCAGCCCGGCGCGCAGCATGTCGTCAAAGCGCTGCGCGATGCGCTCGTGCAGCACGCTGCGGTCGGACGGCAGCAGGCCGATGGACAGAAACGTGTAGGGCGGCTTCTGGCTTTCGCTTTCGGCGAGCAGGTCCGACATCTTGCGGCCGCTCAGGGTGCAGATCTCCAGGGCGCGCTGTAGGCGCTGGCTGTCGGTCGGATGCAGGCGTGCCGCCGTTTCCGGGTCGATGGCGGCGAGCCTGGCATGCATCGCCGGCCAGCCGTGGATAGCCGCTTCGGCGTCGATGGTGGCGCGCAGCGCGGGATCGGCCTGCGGCAGTTCGGCCAGTCCGAGAAGCAATGCACGGAAGTAGAGCATGGTACCGCCGACCAGTAGCGGAACCTTGCCGGCAGCCGTGATTTCGGCCATCGCAGCGAGCGCGTCATGGCGAAAACGGGCGGCCGAGTAGCGCTCCTCCGGCGTGATCAGGTCGATCAGGCGGTGCGGGTAGCGGGCCAGCGTTTCACGGTCCGGCTTGGCGGTGCCGACATCCATGTCGATGAAGACCTGCGCCGAGTCGACGCTGATCAGTTCGACCGGAAAACGGTCGGCCAGCGCCATCGAGACGGCGGTCTTGCCCGAGGCGGTCGGGCCCATGATCAGGATGGCGGGAGGGTGGCGGCGGGCATTCATGGCGGCGAATGCTAACACGCCGGGACGCTCGGACAGCCTCATCGAGAGCCTCCTTGCGCCGACGACTGCGATGCTTACTGTCCGCGCAGGAAGAGCTTGTCGAGTTGGTCCAGCGTCAGCTCCGTCCAGGTGGGGCGGCCATGGTTGCACTGGCCGGCCCGCTCGGTTTCCTCCATCTGGCGGAGCAGGGCGTTCATTTCCGGAATGGTGAGCTGGCGGCGGGCGCGTACGGCGCCGTGGCAGGCCATGGTAGCGAGCAGTTCGTTGCGGCGGGCAGTGGCCAACTGGGTGATGCCGTGTTCGCGCAACTCGCCGATCAGCGAGCGGGCGAGGGCCGCCGGGTCGCCGGATTGCAGCAGGGCCGGTACGCTGCGCACGCCCAATTGGTTCGGACCGAGCGGAGCGATGTCGAAACCGAGGTCGCGCAGGGCCTCGCCATGTTCCTCGACCGCGGCGATGTCGAGCGGATCGGCCGAGAATACGGCCGGAATCAGCAGGTTCTGGGTGGCGATCTGTCGGTTGTCGAAGGCTGTCTTCAACTTTTCGTACAGGATGCGCTCATGCGCGGCATGCATGTCGATCAGGATCAGGCCGCGGGCATTCTGGGCGAGGACGTAAATTCCGTGTAGCTGGGCCAGCGCATAGCCAAGCGGCGGCGCTTCCGGGCTGGCGGTTCCGGACGGAACGAATTGTGGCAGGGTGTCCGGATGCGGCGCCGGGGTCTGGCCGATGTTTTGGGCGGCGCGGGCAAAGGCGAGGTAGGCTGCGGCGGCCGGCTCGGCGACACCGAGGCTGGCCTGGCGCGGCGCTTCGTTGTGTGGCGCGTAGGATGGTGTCCAGCTCGGGCGCGAGGGGGCGCTAGACGAAACATTCTCCTCGATGGCGATGCCTTGTGACGGGAGCGGGGGGCGCGGCAGTGCCTCGACCTGAACCGGTGCCGCCAGCGTGCGCTGGATGGCGTGGAAGACGAACTGATGCACGGCGCGCGAATCGCGGAAGCGCACTTCGGTCTTGGCCGGATGCACATTGACATCGACCAGTGCCGGGTCGATGTTCAGGAACAGGCAGACGGCCGGCTGGCGGCTGCCGTGCAGCACGTCGCGATAAGCTTCGCGCAGGGCGTGGCCGATGATCTTGTCGCGCACGAAACGGCCGTTGACGAAGACGTACTGGCCATCCTTGGCGTCGGTGGCGCGGGTCGGGTCGATGGCGAATCCGGCCAAGGTCAGTGGGCCGGAAGCGGCGTCGATGTTGCGGGCAGCGCCGATGAATTCCTCGCCGAGGATGTCGGCGATGCGTCGGCCGGCATCGGCGGGGGGCAACTGGAACAGGCTGCGGCCGTTGTGGGTCAAGCTGATCGCCACGTCCGGCCGGGTCAGGGCCAGGCGGCGCACGGCGTCGGCGCAGTGGGCGAATTCGGTGCTTTCGGATTTCAGGAACTTGCGGCGGGCTGGGGTGTTGAAGTACAGGTCGCGCATCTCGACCACCGTGCCGGCCATCAGGGCGGCCGGCTCCGGCACGGCATCCGTTTCTCCGCGCAGTTTCCAGGCATGGCTGGCGCCGCGTTCCCGGCTGGTCAGGCTGAGGCGGGCGACCGACGCAACCGAGGCCAGGGCCTCGCCGCGAAAACCGAGGGTGCCGACCCGTTCGAGGTCGTCGAGACTGGTGATCTTGGAGGTCGCGTGGCGGGTCAGGGCCAGCGCCAGTTGGTCCTTGGCAATACCGCAGCCATCGTCGGTAATGCGGATCAGCTTGACACCACCTTCCTCCAGATGCACCTGGATGGCCTTGCTGCCGGCATCCAGGCTGTTTTCGAGAAGCTCCTTGAGGACGGAGGCGGGTCTTTCGACCACTTCGCCAGCGGCAATCTGGCTGATCAGGAGGTCGGGGAGGCGGGCGATGACGGGCATCCGTGCATTATCCCAGAATCCCCGGTACGACGGAGATGCGCCACAGGGGAATTGGCCGTATGATCCAGTCCATCGGTCAATTCGAACGGTGCATGCAGGCCTGTTAAAGGGAGGCAACGGTGGCGATTAAACGGTGGGCAGGGCTTTTTTCTCTCTTGGCTGTTCTGAGCGGCGGTTTGCGGGCGGAGCCCGGGGTGAGCGAAACCGAGATTCTGATCGGTCAGTCGGCGGCATTTTCGGGGCCAGCCGAGCAGTTGGGCAAGCAGATGGCCGTGGGGGCCAAGGTTTACTTCGATCACATCAACCAAAACGGCGGTATTCACGGACGGAAAATCCGCTTGTTGTCGCTCGACGACGGTTACGAGCCTGACCGGGCCAAGGCCAATACCCTGAAGCTGATCAAAGAGGAGAAGGTCTTCGCGCTGTTCGGGTATGTGGGTACGCCAACGTCGTTGGCAGCCTTGCCGATTTTCACCGAGGAGATGGTTCCGTTCTTCGGCGCGTTCACGGGGGCACAGGCGTTGCGCGAGCCGTTCAACCGTTACATCTTCAATGTGCGTGCCGGCTATAACGAGGAAACCGAAGAGATCGTCAACCAATTGCTGACCCTCTCGCTGAAGCGCATTGCGGTGTTCTACCAGAACGACGCCTATGGCCAGGCGGGTTTGAAAGGGGTGACGGAAGCGCTGGCGCGGCGCAAATTGGCGCCTGTGGCCACGGGAACCGTCGAGCGAAATTCGACCGACGTGGCCGCTGCCGTGAAAGCGATCGGCCCGGTAAAAGCCGATGCCGTGATCATGGTCAGCGCCTACAAGAGCGTCAGTGCTTTCGTCAAAGCCATGAAGCGGGAGGGATTCAACCCCCAGTTTCACAACGTTTCCTTTGTCGGCAGCATGGCATTGGCCAAGGAGCTCGGTCCCGATGGCAGCGGCGTGGCGGTCGCCCAGGTGGTGCCTTTCCCGTGGCGAGGGACGCTCAAGATTGTTCGCGACTATCAGGAAATGATGAAGAAGGCCGGGAAGGAAAACATCGATTTCGTCTCGCTGGAGGGGTATATCGCAGCGCAGGTGCTGGTTGAGGGATTACGCCGTGCCGGCAAGGACCTGACGCGGGATAAGCTGATCGGCGGCCTTGAAAGCATGAGCAAAACGGATGTCGGTGGTTTTGCAATCAACTTCTCGAAAACCAGCCACAATGCGTCGTCGTTGGTCGATTTGACGATCATCGGCAAGAACGGGAAGTTCTTTCGCTGAACTTTCCGAAGCGTGAGGTAGCGACGGATCGATGAAGTCGCCTTCGGGTAAAATCGCGGGACTTTTTACCCGGAGCAGATGCATGGAATTTTTCGCGCAGTTCATCGACATCGCCCTGCATCTCGACAAGCATCTGGCGGTATTGGTTCATCAGTACGGACTGTGGATTTACGGCATCCTGTTCTTCATTGTCTTCGCCGAAACCGGTTTTGTCGTGACGCCCTTCCTGCCAGGCGATTCGCTGCTCTTTGTGGCTGGCGCGCTGGCCGCGCTGGGTGAGGGCGGGATGGACGTGTTGACCCTGATGGCGGTGCTCATCGTCGCGGCCGTACTCGGCAATACGCTCAATTACCAGATCGGCCGTTTTCTCGGGCCCAAGGTCTTCCACTGGGAGAACTCCCGCTTTTTCAACCGCGACGCGCTGGTCAAGACACACGCGTTTTACGAGAAGCACGGCGGCAAGACGCTGGTTATTTCACGCTTCCTGCCACTATTCCGGACCTTCGCGCCTTTTGTCGCCGGCATCGGCGCCATGAGCTACGCCCGCTTTACCCTGTTCAACCTGATCGGTGCGCTGGGTTGGGTTGTGTCGCTATGCCTGGCCGGTTACTGGCTGGGCAACATGCCTTGGGTCAAGGCCAACCTGTCCTGGATCATCATCGGCATCATCGTCTCGTCGCTGATTCCGATCGGCTGGGGTTATCTGAAGAGCAAGGAAGCCTGATGCGCGGCCTGGCCGTCCTGCTTGCCCTGATTCTGGCGGCAGCTTGCTCGACCCGGTTGGGCAAGGACGGTCGTACGGATACCACGGTCGACGTCAAATACCTGGCCAAGACCGAGGTCGATCGCATTGCCGATACCAATCGCGCGGAGGTGGTCGACGGCCTGCTGCTGATTGCCGACAAGCTCTACAAGCGCAATCCGAAAGAATGGCGGAAGGCCGGCCTGCCCAGTCGCGAGGCGGCGCTGGATCGCCTGCGCCATCGCCATACCCAGCGTTGGCCGGAATTGAACGGTTTGCGCGAAGGCCAGGCGGCCGCGCTGGCCTTCACCGAAGCCTATTCGGGCGACCGGGTCGCTGCTCTGGTCCTCGGGCTGCTGACCATGGTCGATGCCGCCTACGAGCACAAGGAGGAGTTCTACATCCTCGACAGTCTCAACGAAATGAAGCTCTACAATTCGGCGCGCAACATGGATGTCGCCGTCTGGAAACTCGGCCACGACCGCAATGCCGCGGGCGAGTTGTTCCTGCTGTCCAACGAGCTCGATCCGGTCAACCGCAACCTGTCCTTCGAGCGCGAATTCGGCCGTGTGATGGGCCTGCTCGATTTCATGGCCAAGATCGTCGCCGACCGTAACGGCCGTGGCTTTTCCCGGCTGACCCAGACTGCGGTCAGCACCATTTTTCTCCCGGTGAGTTTTTTGAAATGAAGAAGATCGTTATCCTGATTTCCGGTCGCGGCAGCAACATGGAGGCCTTGATCGCCGCCCGCGATGCCGGCGATCTGCCCGTCAACATCGCTG
>CAMKYP010000244.1 GCA_946477505.1 uncultured Dechloromonas sp.
TTCTCGGTGAATTTGATGGCATTGCCAACGAGGTTGAGCAGTATCTGGTTGAGGCGCAAGGGGTCGCCGCGCATCGGGGTGCTGGCGACTTCTGGGGGAATCTCGCTGCTCAGCCTGAGTCCTTTGTCGACTGCCAGGGGACTCAGGGTGTCGGTGACGTTGGCGACGCTCTGCCCGAGATCGAAGGGGATGCTTTCGAGTACCAGACGCTCGGACTCGATCTTGGTCAGGGTCGAGGATGTCGTTGAGGACATGCAGAAGGCGTTCGGAAGATAGCTTGGCTTTCTCGAGCAGGTTGACGCCTTTGGGGTCCGAGGTGCGCCGCATGGCGAGTTGGATCATGCCCATCACGCCATGGATGGGGGTGCGCAACTCGTGGCTCATGTTGGCAAGGAAGGCGGTTTTCGCCCGGTTGGCAGACTCGGCGGCATCCTTGGCCTCGAGCAGGTCACGCGTTCGCGCTGCCACCATCTCTTCAAGGTGTTGCTGGTGTTCGAGCAGGCTGTTCTTCATTTGCAGCACGGCGGCGATTAGCGGGGCTTTTCCCTCGTTGGCGAGCATCGCGTCATCGTCTACGTTCTCGCCTCGTGCAATGCGTTCGGCAAGTGCAATGACGTGCTGGTCGGCATGGCCCTCGCGCCGCAACCATACCGACAGATAGGCCATCATGCCGACAAAGGGCAGGAAATAGGCGACATGGATGACGAACGTTGTCCAGAAGCGATCGTTGTTGAAGACATAGACGGGTACGCCCAGTGTCTGGGCGTACCCGAAGATCAGGTGATGCAGGTAGATCACCAGTGTGGCGACGACGATGGTGCGCCAGTCACGGTAGTAGAGCAGCACACCGATCAGCCCGAAGGCCGAGAAGTGGCCTTCGATGGCGCCAGCGGACTGGTGGATGATCAGCCCGGTGAAGATCATGAAGCTACTGGCCATGAACAGGCGGGTCGCCAGCGTGCCAGGGTGCCGGCGCAACAGCCAGACCGCCATGAACAGCGTAGGCAGGCCGATGGCCGCAGCTGCCGTGAAGGTGGCGTAAAGGGGCGCCATGCCGATACAGACGGCCATCAGGAAGCAATTCATCGCGACCATGATGCGGTCGGCACGAACGCGATAGGGCGCCAGCTCGGCGTCGAATGCTGCTTCGGAGGTCAGTAGTCTGCCGATCATCGGCTCAGGCACATCCCGGATAGCCAGGCGCTCTGGTAGCCGAAATAGCCCAGCGCCAGCAAGGAATAAACTGCCCAGCCGAGTATCCAGGGAACGGGGGAGGGGGGCGGGCTGCCGTCAAGCGTCGATTCGGTCACTTGATCATTGGCGTTTGCCGGAGAAAGGGCTGGTGAGGTCATCAGGGAATCTGGGCATGCAGATTGCGGGTCAAGCAGTAAAGAATACAGCAGGGCTCGGTCTGAAGGCGAGTTTGTTGCCTCAAGGGAAAAGCGGGGGCGATGTGCTGCGTCATTCGGCCAAAACCCAGCTGCGGTCGCCTCGAAAAATGCCCCAAAACAGGCAGTGGTGCCTTGGTGTACTCATCGAAAAACGCACCGCATTGGACGCCGGTGCGCACCCTTGGTGCATGCGGACTTAGTTAAAAATGACTAGTTATTTTTGAGAAAACCAATATAAATCATTGGCTTGTTTTCTGGCACAAGGGTTGCTTATAGAGGGGGGTATAGCGCATTACCCGGCAAGGGCGTCGGGCGGTGATAACGGTTTCACGTGCGCACCCAGATTGGATGGTTTCGGCCGTCTCCCGATTTTTCAGCCCTTTACGAGTCAATGTCATGGACAAGAAATCCTTCCTTCAGGCGGGGCATACCCCTACGTTGCTGGCCGCCTTTCTTTACTTCGATCTCGCTTTCATGGTGTGGGTGCTGCTCGGCCCCCTCGGTGTCGGCATTGCCAAGGATCTCGGGCTGTCGCACGCCGAAAAGGGCCTGATGGTCGCCACGCCGGTGCTGGCCGGGGCGCTGTTGCGCATCGTCATGGGTATTCTGGTTGACCGCCTGTCGCCCAAGAAGGCAGCGATCATCGGTCAGGTCATCGTCATCGGCGCCATGCTCTATGCTTGGCTGGTCGGCGTGCATAGCTACACCGAGGTGCTGGTGCTCGGCATCTTCCTCGGCGTGGCCGGTTCGTCTTTCGCAGCCGCACTGCCGCTGGCCTCGCGCTGGTATCCGGCAGAGCATCAGGGTACGGCAATGGGTATTGCCGGTGCCGGCAACTCGGGTACGGCGCTGGCTGCGTTGTTCGCGCCGGGCCTGGCTGCGGCATTCGGCTGGACCAACGTCTTCGGCATCGTGCTGATTCCGCTGGTCATCGTGCTGATCGCCTTCGTCTTCATGGCCAAGGATGCGCCGGACGCGCCGCCGCCCAAGACCCTCGCCGAGTACCTGAAGGTCCTGAAGGACAAGGACGCCTGGTGGTTCATGTTCTTCTATTCGGTGACCTTTGGCGGCTTCGTCGGCCTGGCTTCCTCGCTGGTCATCTACTTCAACACGCAATACGGCCTCGACCCCAAGATGGCGGGATTCTTCACCGCCGGCTGCGTCTTCGCCGGTTCGCTGGTCCGCCCGATCGGCGGCAACGTGGCCGACCGCATCGGCGGCGTCAAGTCGCTGTCCGTGATGTACGTGTTCGCCGCCATCTTTCTGGCCATCGTCAGCTTCGGCCTGCCGGAAGCCTGGATGGCGCTGGTCGTCTTCGTCTGCGCCATGCTCTCGCTCGGCATGGGCAACGGCGCGGTGTTCCAGCTGGTGCCGCAGCGCTTCAAGAAGGAAATTGGCGTGATGACCGGCCTGGTCGGCATGGCCGGCGGCGTCGGCGGCTTCTACCTGGCCTCCAGCCTGGGTTACTCCAAGCAGATGACCGGCAGCTACCAGATGGGTTTCCTGATCTTCGCTGCGCTGGCCGTGCTGGCCCTGGTCGGCCTGACCGGCGTGAAGACCCGCTGGCGTACCACCTGGGGCGCCAGCCACCTGACGGCGGCCAAGATCTGACATAGAGTAGCCATGCAGACCGAACCGGGGAGCCTGTGCTCCCCGTTTTCTTGGGGAAGAAGATGCCATTACAGGTTGCCGTCGGCCACGCTTCGCTGACCGGACCGCGCGAGCGCAACGAGGATTATTGCGGGATCGCCACGCCAGCCGGGCTGGAGCTCGACAACAAGGGCATGATCGCCGCCGTGGCCGATGGCATCGGGGGCCACAAAGGCGGGCGCGAGGCGGCGGAATACACCGTGCGCGGCCTGCTCGCCGACTACTACGCGACGCCGGATACCTGGTCGATTCCGCGGGCAGTTGAAACGGTGTGCACGGCGCTCAACCGCTGGGTCATCGCCGAGGGCAGCCGCAACGCCGAGCTGACCGGCATGGCGACGACGCTGTCGGCCCTGGTGCTGCGCGGCACGCGCTACTACACGGCGCACATCGGCGACAGCCGCATCTACCGGCTGCAGGGCGGGCAGTTCCAGCAGCTGACGGTCGACCACACCTGGGAGCACCCGGAGCTGAACAACGTGCTGTCGCGCGCCATCGGCCTCGATCCGCGCGTACTGCTCGACTTCGCCGACGGCGATCTTGCGGTGCACGACCGTTTTTTGCTGATTTCCGATGGCGTTTATGGCGTGCTGCCCGACGCCTTGATGGCCGAAGTGCTGCTCGATCATCCCGAGCCGCAGGCGGCGGCCGCCGCGCTGACCAGCCTGGCGGTGGCGCAGGGCGGGCACGACAACGCCACGGCCGTCGTCGTCGATGTGCTGGCGCTGCCCACGGCCAACCTGCGCGATAGCCTGGAGAGCGAAGCGCACCTGCCGGTGCCGCGCAAATTCAAGGTCGGCGAGGAAGTCGACGGGCTGGTGGTCGAGGACATCCTGCACGATGCGCGCGAAACGCTGCTCTACCGCGTGCGCAACCCGCGCAACGGCCAGCAGCTCGTGATGAAAACCCTGCAACCGACGCTGGAAGGCGATGCGCCGGCCATCGCCGGCCTGCTGATGGAAGCCTGGCGTGCCCGCCGGGCGATTTCGCCGTGCTTCCCGCAGATCGTGCCGCACGAGCAGCGCAGTTGCCTGTATTACCTGATGACCTGGCATGCGGGGGCGACCTTGCAGGTGCGGCTCGACGCCGACCAGCATTTCCCGGTCGGCGATGTCGTGCGCCTCGGCGTCGCGCTGCTCAAGGGCATCGCCACGCTGCACCGGCTCGACATCCTGCACCGCGACATCAAGACCGATAATCTGCACCTCGGCCAGGATGGCGTGCTGCGCATCCTCGACCTCGGCGTGGCGCTGAGTCTGGCCGAACTCAAACCGGGCGAAGTGCCCGGTCCGGCCGGCACGCCATCCTACATGGCGCCCGAGCTGTTCGAAGGCGCCGCGCCGGAGAAGGGCTTTGACCTCTACAGCGCCGGCGTCGTGCTCTACCACCTACTGACGCGCAAATATCCCTACGGCGAGATCGAGCCCTTCCAGAAGCCGAAATTCGCCGAACCCGAACGCCCGACCCGCTGGCGCACCGAAATCCCCGGCTGGCTGGAAAACATCCTGCTCAAGGCCGTGGCGCGCGAGGCCAAGGATCGCTTCGAAACGGCCGAGGAGTTTCTGCTCGCGCTGGAGCGCGGCGCTTCCCGCCCGATCTCGGCGCCGCGTCGGCAGCCGCTGGCCGAGCGGAATCCGCTGAAGTTCTGGAAACTGGTCGCGGCGGGGTCGCTGGCGCTGAATCTGATTCTGTTGCTGCTATTGCACTAGCGCGGTACTGCTGCGGTGCACCGGCCAAAATGGGCAAAAACCGGCCGGTGCTCATTGCGCGCATTAGGGGCGTTCGCCGGCGTCCAGACGCCGCTCAATGTCATCCAGCACCGGCAGCAAATCAGCCACGCTGTCGATCACGTAATGCGCGCCGGCGGCCAGGTGTTTGGTGCGAACGCGCTGGCGGATGGCGTCGAGTTCGGCCGGCGAGGCGGCGGCGAAGGCGGCGGGCGTCAATCCGGCCGGGGCGCCGGAGAGTGCCAGGCCGACGGTCCACATGCCGGCGTTGCGGCCTTCCTCGATGCCGGGGCGGGTGTCGTCCACCTTGACGCAGCGGCGCACGTCGGGAATGCCCAGTGCGAGCAGGTTGGCCAGCGCCATGTAGGCGCCGGGGCGGCCGCCAGCGGGGAGTTCGTCACCGGCCACGGCATGGTCGACGACGATGCCGGCGGCTTGGGCCAGTGGCAGCACGACTTCCATGACCTGGCGCGGATAGCCCGAGCAGGAGCCGATCTTCAGCCCGCGTTGGCGCAGCGCGGTGAGGATGTCGATGGCGCCGGGAATGGGGGCGGAGTATTCGCCGACCTTGGCGATCTGCATCGGCATGAAGCGTTCGTAGATTTCGTCGATGTCGGCTTCGCTCGACGGGCGGCCGAACTTGGCCTGCCATTGCTGCTGGATTTCGGGCAGGGCGAGCAGCGACTGGATGTGGTGGCGCTTGGACAACCCCATCGGGCCGCTGGCCTGGGCCAGGCTGACGGTGATGCCGAAGGTGGCGAAGGCGTCGACGAAAATCTGGGTCGGGGCGAAGGAGCCGAAATCGACCAGGGTGCCGGCCCAATCGAAGATCACTGCGGCGAGTTGCTTGTCGGACATGTTGTCTCCGGAAAAATAGTGGGGTCAGCCCGAGCGCTTTTTCGCCCGGGTGGCGGCGCAGGCGCTGAGAAATTCGGGCGAAAAAGGATCGAATTGGCCGGCCCGCGCCGGGGCGAAGCCAGCGGCGAGATCGGCCGGCAGGAAGCCGGGGCGGTCGCACACCAGGTCGGCGATGAAGCGCCCGACACCGCCGGAAAAGGCGATGCCGTTGCCGTTGCAGCCGGTGGCGACGAATAGCCCGGCAATCTCGGGATGGCGCCCGAGAATCAGGCGGCCGTCCGGCGTGTAGTTGCTCGGGCCGGTGATGTAGTGGGCGATGCCCAGGCTCTCCAGCCTGGGGAAATAGGGCAGCAGGGTGTCGGCGCCTTCGGCCAGGTTGTTCCAGCCTTCGGCGTCGTCCGGGTCGAAGACGAAGCCGGCGAGGTCGGCCGGCAGCGTACGCGGGTCGGCGGCAACCGGCGTTTTCTCGCGCACGCCGAAGAGCAGCGCACCGACTTCCGGCCGCGCATAGGCGCGGATTTCCGGCAGCAGCACGATGGCGCCGTCGCGCGGGAAGCACTCGGCCGGCTCGCTGAT
>CAMKYP010000245.1 GCA_946477505.1 uncultured Dechloromonas sp.
GTTTCGGCCTGAATTTCGATTTCGCGCAACTGGCGGCGCAGACGAATCACGTTTTCCGTCAGTTCGAGCAGCGAGCCTTTCAGGCTGCGCATTTCGCCTTCGATCCGCGCTCGGGCAATCGACAACTCGCCGGCTTCGTTTACCAGACGATCAATCAGTTCGGCACGCACCCGCAGGCTGGCTCGCTGGCCGGTAACATCGGATTCGGCTTCGTGTTCGACCGGGCTGAGCGGCGTCGCCGCTGGCACCAGCGCCTCGTCTTGCCCGGACTCTTCATGCGCCGGTGCTTCGACATAAACCGGCGGTTCCTGCGGTCCCTCGCGCAGACGCTCGACGGCCTGCGCCAGCATGTCGCAGCCGGATTCGATATCCTCGATGAACGCAGGTGATGCCGCGCCGGCACGCATGGCCTCTTCGACGCGGGTCTCCAGCATGTGCGTCGCTTCGCCCAGATTCATCGCACCGGCCATGCGGGCGCTGCCCTTGAAGGTATGCAAGAGACGGGCAATCGCGTGGGCAGCGGCGCCACTGGATGGCTCGTTACGCCAGGTGCGCAGTTGTGTGGTCAAGTCACGCGTCAGATCGACCGCCTCTTCGAGGAAGATCGGCAGCAATTGCTCGTCGAGTTCGTCGGTGAGTTGAGGCAGCGCCGGAGCGGGAACAGCAGCGACCTCGGGCTCGCCACTGGATTCCGGTTCGGTGACGGGCAAAATGCTGACCGTCCCGGGCAACTGAATGACTTCCGCACCGAGCGGCTCGGGGACTTCCTCCACGACGGGCGCCGGATGGAAAATATCGTCGAGTGCGTCGATCAGCTGCGGCTGGTCAACCGGCGATTCCTGACGAGCCAGCCCGACAAACATGTCCTCCAGGGTGATGATGCTCTGGCGTACGGTTTCCAGGCCTTCGATACTGGCCGGCTGCGCCGACCCGTCGCGACGCAACAAGGCATGCTCCAAGGCGATCGCCAGATGGTGAATCGGCATCAGGCCGACGGTTGCCGCTATCCCGCCCAGTGTGTGGGCCGCCCTCGTCATCTCGAAGGTCGTGGGCGCACCGGGGTTGCCCTCCAGTACGGCATAGCTGTCGACCAACACCTGTAGATGCCCGCGCGCTTCCTCGCGGAAGATGTCGAAAAGGGTCGGCGATGCCGTGACCGCGGGAGGCAGTTCCTCGGCAACTTCTTCAACGGCCTCGGCAGGCTCGAACGCATCCACCGCCGCCTCAACCAGGGCCAGCGGCTCTTCAACAGGCTCCGAAGGAACCGGCTCGGCCTCTTCAGGCAATGCCGGTTCATCAAAGAATGCGGGTAACGAAAATTCAATATTCTCAATTTCCGGTACCGGCGGAACGATCTCAATCGCTTCGACCGGCGGCACCGGCTCGGCATCCACGACCGGAAGAGGTTCTTCCTGCAATGCCGCCAAGGGCCCTACGGCAGGCTCGACAGCCGCAGGCTTGGCGTCAACCAGAGGGGCTGCAAGCGGTTCAACGCCACGCAGCCGGGCGGCGAGCGCCACAACCGCCGAGGGATCCGGCGCCTGCCCTTGCCCACTGGACAAGTGCTCGACCCAAGACGAGAACAGGGCGTGCTCGCCGTCGATCATTTCCATCAACTCGGGTGTTGCCCACTGATCCTGGCGCAACCACAGGTTTAGCGTCTGCTCAAGCTCCCAGGCGGTTTCGCCCAGATCGTTGAGCCCCACCATCCGGCCGCTCCCCTTGAGCGTATGGGTATTGCGCCGAATGGTCGTCAATGCCTCGACATCGTGCGGATCGGCAAGTAGCAGTGCCTTCTGTTCGCCCATCGTCTGCAGGACTTCCTGCGCCTCTTCGAGGAAGATGGAGAGCAGCTCGGCATCGATTTCCTCGTGCGAGGAATCGGCCAATTGCTGCGTTTCCACCGAGGGCTCCAGAATCTCGGGCTCCTGAGGCTTGAGGGCAGCAAGGGCAGCATCGACATGATGGCTGTCGAGATCGCCGGCCTTCAGGGCCTCAAGGGCCGCCTTTGCGCTCTCACCGAGTTCGTGATTGGCGACCAGATCGGCATCCTGCTGGATGGCCTTCAGGTTCTGCTTGAGTTCGGCCTGCAGACGTTCGTCCCGAGGAGCCTCTTTCAGTGCCTCGGCCAGCGCATGAGTCTCGCGGGCCTGCTTCGCCAATTCGGACTCGACACTAAGCGCGGGTTCCGGTGCGGCATCTTCCTCATCGTCGGCCGATTCCTCTGTTTCGCCCCGCATGCGGGCCACAAAGTTATCGAAATCGGTCTCGCCACTGGGCAGCGCATCGACGAAGAAGCCGAGGGTCGACAACTGGTGCGCGATATTCTCGAAGTCTTCTGCGCTATGCACCGCGCCGGGCTGAGCCAGCGCATGGATCTGCTGGATGCAGGCAGTCACATTCGAAGCGGCACTCAAATGGCCCAACATGGCCAGTGCGCCGGCGGTCTGTTTGAGCGGCCCGTCAAGAACGGCGAGGTCGTGCTCGCCGTCCGGATCGCGGAAAAAGCCGTCGAGCGATTGCTCAACCTGCGCCAGATTGTTCTGGATTTCCCGCGCGACCTGACTGATCAGCAGCTTTTCCTGTGCCCGACGAGTCATTTCGTCGAGCAACGGCAATGCGGAATCCGCCGCCGGCCTGCCGGCGATACAGGCATACAAGCGGGCGACCATGAGATCGACCTGCTGGGCAAAGTCGGTTCCCAGACGCTTGAAGCTCTCCTGCGCGTTCTGCAGCAGCAAAATGGCGGTTGCCACTTCCATGGCGACCGTTTCGCCGAAGCGCGAGGCATCCTCGATCAGCCAATTGGCAATGGCGCCCAGGCCCTGCCCCAGACGCTTGAGATCGGTCTGGGCGATTTCTTCGG
Source organism: uncultured Dechloromonas sp. (assembly GCA_946477505.1). Classification (GTDB taxonomy): domain Bacteria; phylum Pseudomonadota; class Gammaproteobacteria; order Burkholderiales; family Rhodocyclaceae; genus Azonexus. Next base: position 2,867 of record CAMKYP010000245.1, read on the forward strand.
TGATCGCCACAACCGCGCGAGCCTGATCGACAAAAGCCGCCAATCCGGCCGTATTACCGGACGAACATACCCGGTTCCAGTGCTCCTCGGTGCTGGACAGGACTTCGCGCAAGCGACGCAGGGCTGCATCCTGCGGCTGAATGCCGGCCGCCGGCTCCGCTGCGGGCAATTGGGAAGACAACGCGAAGGCCGACTGGACCTGTGAGACGACGCCACCGGCATCGCTGCCGGCCTGTGCGACATGATAGAGGGCTTCGCGCATCAGGCGCTCGGCCAGACTGTTCGAACCTTCGAGCAAGCGGCGAATCTGCAGATCGATTCGGGCACTGACCTGACGCACCGAACCATCCGCATTGACCGCCGGGTCTTTGAGGGATTCAATGAAGGCCTGTGCTGTCCACCAGAAAGATCGTGCCGACTGAGTCTCCTGGGTAGCTTCGATGTTGGTCAGCGCGGAGAGCATCAACTGACGCCCTGCCTCAGCCTGATCCGGCTTGGTTAGCCAACCGAGCAGGCCTTTCTGGTAGCGCGCCCGCTCGACCTTGAGTACTTGCCGCAACGCCTCAGGCGCCAATTTCTCCACCGCGCCCGTCCGCTTCGGGGGGCGCAGCGAGATATCGGGGAAGAAAAGATCGCTGGCGCGTGCCGTCTTGACTCCTCGGACAGCAGCCAGATCGAGATAAAGCGGCAGCAAGCGAAGCGGCTGATTCGGTTCGCCAGCCATCAACTCATCCAGATATACACGGATACCGACCATCGCCGAACGTGCAGCGTCCCAAACCTGCTCACCGGCGGCAACGCGACCATCCTCCACGGCATCGAGCAGGCTTTCCAGCGATTCGGTCACCTGCGTGACGCCATCCAGGCCGACCATGGAGAGCGCCCCATGCACCTGATGTACGTGGGTGCGGCAGAATTTGAGCTGAGTAACGTCCGCATTGGCAACGTAATGACCCAATGCCTCTTCCGCGCGCTCGAGCGCCAGGTCAATTTCGCCCTTGACCCAAGTCAGGGGGCCCAAATCGAATTCAGTTGCCGCGTTCATAGTCTCTCGCGATCGGTCTTCGTCAATCCACCTTGAAGCCGGCGACGGAACCCTTGAGTTCGGAAGCCAGTGCGGTCAGTTCATCGACGGCCTCGGCGGTACGCTGGGTACCGGCCGTGGTTTGTTCGGTAACATTCAGGATGTCCTGCATCAGCCGCGCCACCTGACTGGCAGAATCGGCCTGGCTCTGCGTCGAGCTGGAAATATCCTGAATCAGTTCGGCCAGATCGCGCGACACCTGTCCGATTTCGGAAAGGGCCTGACCGGCGGCATCGGAGAGCTTTGCGCCCTCGACCACACCCCGCGTCGATTGTTCCATGGCGGACACGGCGTCCTGCGTGTCGGTCTGAATGGTCTTCACAATCGCCGCAATCTGTTTCGTCGCTTCAGCCGAACGTTCGGCCAGTCGCTGCACTTCCTCGGCAACCACCGTGAAGCCGCGCCCCGCATCACCAGCAGAAGCTGCCTGGATGGCAGCATTCAGAGCCAGAACGTTAGTCTGTTCGGTAATGTCGGAAATCAGTTCCACGATTTCACCGATCTCCTGCGAGCTTTCGCCGAGACGCTTGATCCGCTTCGAGGTTTCCTGGATCTGGTTACGGATTTCGTTCATGCCCTTGATCGAGTCTTCCACGGCCTGCGTACCTTTTTCGGCAGCCATCAGCGACTGGCGGGCAACCTGGGCGGACTGCGTGGCGTTGCTCGACACTTCCGTCATCGAGCGCGCCATTTCCAGCGCGGACTGGCCGGCCTCCTTGATCTCGATCGACTGGCGTTCGGCGGCGTCAAGCAGCTGCGCCGAGTTCAAACGGGCGATTTCGGTGGCGGCCGTCACGCGATTCGCCGCGTCGTTGATCCGCCCGACCAGCACGCGCAGTTCTTCAATCGTGTAGTTGATCGAGTCGGCGATGGCGCCGGTAATGTTCTCGCTCACGGTCGCGGTCACAGTCAGGTCGCCATCGGCCAGATCGCCCAGTTCGTTCATCAGACGCAAAATGGCGTCCTGATTGTCGCGGTTGGTCTGGTCCGAAGCCTGACGCTGCTGTTCGGCAGCGGCCGCGCGGCGCTCGGTATCGTCGAGGTAGACCTTGACCAGCAGGGCCAGCGTGGCGACTGCGGCAACGACGAGCACGATCAGGAAGAAGACGTACATGCCGCGGCCGGCCGCGCCCTCCTGATAGCCGAGCGCCAGGTCGTCGGTGGCCTTGAGCAGTTCTTCACTGCCCCGGAAAATCTTCGAACCGGCCTGCTTGGACAGCACCAACGGCTGCATGTTGCCGAGAATGCTGGAGATAGCGCCCTGGTAGTCCTTGAACGCCGCATTCAGTTCATCCAGTTTGGCGCGCGTATCGGCATCGCTCCCCGTCTTGCCGAGGCCGGCCAGGATGTCACGGAACGCATTGGTATCCTTGCCGAGCAGGAAGGCTACCTCGGGATTGATTTCGTCACCGACGAGCAGGGCCGAAGCGTTCTTGGCGATCCGCTGGGTCAACATCACCAACTGGTTGGCGTTGGCGATCTCACGGGCACTGGCGCCAGACTGCAGCTTGAGCGTCGCGACCTGCTCGGTCAGTTCCAGCATCGCCGCATTGTTGTTGTCGATAGTCGCCACGTTCTTGCCGAGTTCCACCAGGTTCTTCTCCTGGCCGATGACGGTTTCGGCATTCTTGTCATTCGTCATCCACAGGCTGGTCAACGCTTCGATTTGCGGCCGTACTGAATCCGGAGATGGAGGAATGCTGACTGCGCCCACTTCGCCGCCGTCGGCCAGCTGCGTCAGCAGCTTGCTGAAGGTCTCCCGGGAATCCCTCAACTGGGCGAACGCAACCGCATTTCCCTGCAGGGCAAGCGAGGAAGCTTTCGCCAGACGCTGGGAGAGCATCCGCATTTCACCGGCTGCCGCGACATAGGCCGTGTTGTAGGCTGATTCGCGATTGTCACGAAATACCAGGATGGCAATCAGCAATAGCAACAGCACGAAAATACCGCCGAGCGTTTTCATCTGCTGGATAACCGACTGGCCGGCCAGGAACGATGGCAGAGGAGTCTTGTTCGCCGACGTCATGTCGGCGGAAACAGTCATCTGAGCACCCGCATTGCCGGATGCACCAATCTTCGGAAATTTGAAGCCAAAAGCCATGGAACGCCTCCAATGGGGATGAGGCTACTACCCTCTATCAGACCCCGATATTCATGAAATCCTGATCGGCCAGCAATTCGCGTACCGACAATTTGTGCCAGATTTTTCC
>CAMKYP010000246.1 GCA_946477505.1 uncultured Dechloromonas sp.
ATCCTCCAGAACCCAGGTGTCCTTGGTACCGCCGCCCTGCGACGAATTGACGACCAGCGAGCCTTTGGTCAGGGCAACGCGGGTCAGGCCGCCGGGCACAATGTTGACGCATTCGCCCGAAGACAGGACAAAGGGGCGCAAATCCAGGTGGCGCGGCGCAATGCCTTCCTCGACGAAGGTCGGGCAGTTGGACAGGGCCAGTGTCGGCTGGGCGATATAGCCGTCCGGTTTCGCAATCAGCAACTGGCGAAAATGCTCGATCTGTTCCTTCGTCGCGGCCGGACCAACCAGCATGCCGTAGCCACCGGCACCGTGCACCTCCTTCACGACGAGTTCCGGCAGGTGCCCGAGCACGTATTTCAGGTCGTCCGGTTTGCGACACATATAGGTCGGAACGTTGTTCAGCTTCGGTTCCTCGTCGAGGTAAAAGCGGATCATGTCCGGCACGTAGGGATAAATCGACTTGTCGTCGGCGACACCGGTGCCGACTGCGTTGGCCAGCGTCACGTTGCCGGCCCGATAGGCCTGCATCAGGCCGGGTACGCCCAAGGCCGAATCGGCGCGGAACACCAGGGGGTCGAGGAAGTCGTCATCGATGCGGCGGTAAATGACATCGACGCGTTGCGGCCCCTGTGTCGTCCGCATATACACTACATCGTCCTCGACGAAGAGATCGCGCCCCTCGACCAGTTCCACCCCCATCTGCTGGGCCAGGAAGGTGTGTTCGAAATAGGCGCTGTTGTAGGCACCCGGCGTCAGGACCACCACCGTCGGGTTAGCGACCTCCTTGGGCGAGACAGCACGGAGTTTCTCCAGCAGCAGGTCGGGGTAATGCTGCACCGGCGCCACCTTGTAGCGGGCAAACAGCTCCGGGAACAGGCGCATCATCATCTTGCGATCTTCGAGCATGTACGAGACACCCGACGGCACCCGCAGGTTGTCCTCGAGCACATAGAACTCGCCAGCTCCAGCACGAACGATGTCAACGCCGGTGATGTGCGCGTAAATCCGCCCCGGCACATCGACCCCCTGCATGATCGGGCGGTACTGCGCATTGTCCAGCACCTGCTCGGCCGGGATGATCCCCGCCTTGAGAATTTCCTGATCGTGATAGACATCCCACAGGAACATGTTGAGTGCCTTGACCCGCTGTCGCAGGCCAGCCTGCAACGCCTTCCACTCCACTGCGGGAATGATGCGCGGAATGATGTCAAAGGGAATCAGACGCTCCTTGCCGGCTTCCTCGCCATACACCGCGAAAGTGATGCCGACACGGTGAAAGGCCAGATCAGCCTCCGCCCGTTTGCGCTCGATACGCTCCGGCGGCGTCGCCTTCAACCAGTCTTCGTACCCCTTGTAGTGCGCCCGGACGCCGCCCTGGGCGTCAAACATCTCGTTATAGAAATTCATTTTGGACTCATCGCTGAGGAAGCTCTCATTCCGGATTCAGCAGGTTCCATGCCACCCGAAATCGGTCTTAAATCATGCGCCGAATACCACTTTATGCCTATTGACGCACCGCAAAGGTGCGCCTGATTTTCAACATGGTGCAAATAAAAAACCCGCTGGATTTCTCCAGCGGGTTTTCCGGAAACGACCGCGAATCGCTTAGACGCGTTCGAAGATCACGGCGATACCCTGGCCGCCACCGATACACATGGTGACCAGGCAGTACTTGCCGCCGATACGGTTCATTTCGTAGATCGCCTTGGTAGCGATGAAGGCGCCGGAACAGCCGACCGGGTGGCCGAGGGCGATGGCGCCACCGTTCGGGTTGGTCTTGGCCGGGTCGAGACCCAGAACCTTCGAAACCGACAGAGCCTGGGCGGCGAAGGCTTCGTTCGACTCGATGACATCCATCTGGTCCAGGCTCAGGCCGGCCTTCTTCAGGGCCAGCTTGGTCGCCGGGATCGGGCCTTCGCCCATGACGTCGTTCGGCACACCGGCCACAGCGTAGGAGACCATGCGGGCGATCGGCTTCTGACCAGCAGCGGCAGCCTTGGCGGCATCGGCGAGCACGAAGAACGCAGCGCCGTCGTTGATGCCGGAAGCGTTACCGGCGGTGACGGTACCATCCTTCTTGAAGGCCGGCTTCATCTTGGCCAGGGACTCCAGCGTGGTGCCACGCTTCAGGTGCTCGTCAGTGTCGAACACAACCTCGCCCTTGCGGGTCTGCTTGACGATCGGCAGGATCTGCGACTTGAAGTGGCCAGCGTCAATGGCGGCAGCAGCGCGACGCTGCGACTCGACAGCGAAGGCATCCTGCTCTTCACGGGAAATACCGTGCTTGGCGGCAAGATTTTCAGCGGTGATACCCATGTGGCCGACGCCGAACGGGTCGGTCAGCACGGCAACCATGGCGTCGATGGCCTTGGTGTCGCCCATGCGGGCACCAGAACGCAGTGCCGGCATCAGGTAGGCTACCTTGGACATGACTTCAACGCCGCCGCCGATACCGTAGTCGGAATCGCCGAGCAGAATGTTCTGGGCGGTGGTCACGATGGCCTGCAGGCCGGAGGCGCACAGACGGGAAACCTGCATGGCGACGGAATCCATCGGCAGGCCGGCCTGGATGGAGGCAACACGGGAGACGTAGGCGTAACGGGAATCGACCGGCATCGTGGTGCCGACGGTCACGTAGTTAATGGCTTGCGGATCGACGCCGGAACGGGCGATCGCTTCCTTCATCACGGTACCGCCCAGATCGCACGGATCCATGTCGGCCAGCGAACCACCGAAAGCACCGATGGGGGAACGAACAGCACTCAGAACGACAACATCTTTGCTCATGAAAACCTCCTGATATAAGTATTCAGCCCACCAGACTAGCGAGCCCCAGCAAAAAGAGCAACAACATCCACACCACCGTGGCTCGCCAGACGAGGCCCACGGCACTTTGCATGAAATCTACGTCGGCTGGATCGCCCAGCCCAAGCTCCCCACGGTCGGCGACTTCAACGCCATCGGCAACAGGCCTCCCCAACTGCACACCCAGAGCCCCCGCACCGGCTGCCAGCACGATGCCCAGGTCGCGATCGGGCCATTGCGCCGGCTGCGTCCGCCAGCAATACACCGCATCCTCAAAGTCGCCCACAATGGCGAATGCCGAAGCGGTCGTCCGCAAGGGCAGCCAGTCAATTACACCGAACGCCTGACGGGAAAACAGCGCAAACTGGTTTTCCTCATCGACACGTACATTCCATCGGTCGCGAACGATCAGCGCAAGACGATAGAGCAAGGCGCCGCAAGGCCCGGGGAGCAGGATGAACCACAGCAACACGGCAAAAACATGCCGGTGCGAAGCCGCCAAGGCCCCCTCGATCGACAGCCGCGCGATGTCTTCCGATCCCAGGTTATAGGTCGAGCGCCCCTGCCACTCGGCGAGCAAGGTACGAGCCCGTTCCAGATCACCAAGGCGCAAGGCAAGTTGAATCTCGGTGTAATGGTGACTGAATTGACGGAAGCCCATGGTCAGATAAAGCACGCCGACATTGAGGAGCAGGCCGAACAATGGATTCAGCGCGTGCAGGGCACCATAGGCTATGCCGACCAGAGCGACCGGCAGCAGAACGGCAAAACACCAAGCCAGAACGCCATGGCGATAGGCGCCGGCATTAAAACGGGACTCGATGAATTCCGCCCATGCACCCAGCGGCTCAGCAATGATGCGACGGTAATCGAGGGGCTGCAGCTGCTCGATGAGAAAGACTGCAATCAGCGAAAGAAGACTCATGTGGGGCTGAGGATTGCCGTGTTCGGCTTATTTTCGTATTGCAAAACGCCACGATACCACAAGCTCAGGGCACCTGGAGCAGCCCGAGCCGCTCGGACAATGAACGGATCATGCCGGCCGTCGCCCCCCAGATGAAATAGTCCCCATATGGCATGGCGAAGTAATGACGCAAGGCTCCGCGATAATGCAGCGAATGTTGCTGGTGATTGGCCGGATTGATCAGGAAAGCCAGCGGCACCTCGAAGATCTCCGCAACCTCGAAGGGATCCGGCCGCAAATCGAAGGGCGGGCGCACCAGCGCAACGACCGGGGTAACCCGGAACCCGGTCCCCGTCCGGTACTCGGGCAGGAAACCGACGATTTCGACACGCTCGCGGGACAGTCCGATTTCCTCCTCGGTCTCGCGCAAGGCCGTTTCGATCGGCGTCTGATCATGCGCTTCGACGCGACCGCCGGGGAAGCTGATCTGCCCGGCGTGGTCCCGGAGGTGGGCCGTCCGCTGGGTGAGCAGGACAGTATGTCCGTCATCACGCAGAACAATTGGAAAGAGCACAGCGGCCGGCGTCAGAGGCTGATCCAGCGCACCATCTTCCTGAACGAAGTGACCGGCCTTTTGCTCCATGAGCAAACTGGCGCGCAGTCGATCCAGATCGACGCTCATTTTGCCAGGGAGTCTTCCTCGATTTCTGCATTCACCGAAGCCAAGGCATCCTGCAAGGTTTCTTCGGACAGACCGTTGATCGTAGTCGCTACCAAGTCAGCCGACTCGACCGCCCCCACCGGCAGCCGCTTGCTGTCCAGGCTGGCAATCAACACGGCCGCTGAGCCGGCCACACGAAGCAAGGCCTGTCGCTCCCCCATCATCAACTCAATCTCACGGCGCAACAGCGCGATTTCCTGATCTTTCTGCGGCATTGTTCTCTCCTAGAATCGTCTTTTAAGTGTCATGGTACTGCCGTCACGAAGCATTTCCATCCGGTTCAGAAAGCTCATGCCGAGCAAGGCTATCGGCATCTCTGTCTGATGGATCAGTGCATCGACGTTGTGCAACGTGACATCGCCGATACGGACGGTATCCAGTTGCACCTTGCTCACGACGGCCTGGCCGTTGGCCGTATTGGTCATCGCTTTCTGCCCGCGATTGAAATCCACGCCAACCCGCCGCGCATCGGTGGCCCCCAGGGAAATCATCGTCGCCCCGGTATCGACCAGAAAGCGGACCGAGGTGCCGTTGATCGTACCGGTCGTGTAGAAATGTCCCTGAGCATCGGCCGTCATGATGATCTTGCCGGAGCCATCCGAATTGACCGCGCCGATGGCATGCTGACCGACGCGTAGCGGACGCTTCTTGCCGCCAATCTCAAGTATGACCTGATCGCTCTGTATGGATAGCACCTTGACACCATCGACCGTGTGCCCGACCGGTACGGACTGCGGTTCGGAACCATTGATCATCAACATGGCCTTGCTACCCATGATGCCCGCCAGTCCGACATCCTGGGCGCCTGCCGCAAACGGCAGCAAAACAAGCAGAAGCGCGAGGAGCGTAGAATGGCCGCTCACTTTTCCGGATGATCTCTCCGCCATGAAGCCCGTTGCCATCTTTCGCCACTCCCCAACAGAAGGTCCCGGCTATTTTGCCATATTCCTTGAGCGGCAAGGGATTCCGTGGCAATTGATCGCCATTGACGAGGCCGAAGCCGCACCCACCAATGCGCACGACTACTCCGGACTGTGCTTCATGGGTGGCCCGATGAGCGTCAACGATCCCCTGCCTTGGATCGAACAGAGCTGCGCCCTGATCCGTTCCGCGGTCGAGGCCGGCATCCCGGTCATCGGGCACTGCCTCGGCGGCCAGTTGATGAGCAAGGCGCTGGGCGGCGAGATCACCCGCAACCCGGTCAAGGAAATCGGCTGGGGCGACGCATACGGCGAGGACCATGCCGTGGGTAGACACTGGCTGGGCGATATTGCCGGCAAGAGCGGCACCGTCTTTCACTGGCATGGGGAAACGTTCAGCATACCAAGTGGAGCAACCCGTCTGCTATCGAGTCCGGACTGCGCCAACCAGATGTTTGCCCTCGGCCCCCATCTGGCGATGCAGTGCCACGTCGAAATGACCCCGGAAATGGTCATCCAATGGAGCAAGGACTGGGCAACGGAGGTTCAGGGCGCGGCAGACCAACCCAGCGTACAGACGCCGGAGCAGATGGCGAACGAACTTTCCAGCCGCTTGCCCGGCATGCGGCGCCTGTCCGAACAGCTCTATTCAGTGTGGATTCGCGGCATGGCCCGCTGAAAGCAAAAAGGGCAGCGATCGCTGCCCTTTCGTGTATCCGCCAGTAGACGGCAATAAACCGCTCAGTCGCGGAAATTGCCCGCCTTGATCGGGAAGTCGGTCACCTCCTTGCGAATCAAGG
>CAMKYP010000247.1 GCA_946477505.1 uncultured Dechloromonas sp.
GGTGCTTGAGGTGCCAGGCGTGGATCAGCAGCAGCGGAGGCACCAGCCAGCCCGCCAGCCGGGCAGCGGCTGTGGTCACCCGGCGGAACGCGGCGCTCATGCCTGTTCCGGGCCGCTGATCTGGCCGCTCAGGTGATACCAGTCGACGCGGCGGGTGGCGAGCATGGTGGCGCCCAAGGCAAGGAAGAGCAGCAGGCTGCCCATGAGCAGCGAGTTGTCCTCGGAGAGCAGCACGCCGTAGAGCACGCCGTACAGGCCGGTCAGCCCGGCGCCGAAGGCCAGGCCCTGGCGCATGCCGCCCAGTGCGCCGGCGAGGTAGACGGCGATCAGCGCTATGCAGGCTGCTGCCGACACACCGTAGGCGAGCACGAAACTGAGGTGTTCGGACAGCGCGATCAGTAGCAGGAAGAAGATGGCCAGCGCCAGACCGACCAGTAGGTATTGCATGGGGTGGATTGGCGCCCGGCGCAGGATTTCGGTCAGGAAGAAACCGGCGAAGGTCAGCACGATGAACAGCACGCCGTACTTCACCGCGCGCTCCGATTGCAGATAGACATTCACCGGATCGACGAAATCGATGCTCAGCATCTCGCCGCTGCCGGGCTTCTGCGTCGCCTCAAAATTGCGCGCCAGATGCGAGATGTCCCAGTGGGCGGTGAAACCATCCCTGCCGACAGTGCGCGCCGTCGGCAGGAAACGGCCGCCGAAGTTCGGGTGCGGCCAGGCGGATTTCAGCTCGATGTGGTTGGCCTCGCCGGTCGGTGCAATGGCCAGCCGGGTGGTGCCGGTCAACTGCAGCGGGAAGCTGAAATCGAAGCGGCTTTCGCGCTGCAGATCAAGCGGCCCGAGGTCGATGGCCAGTCGGTTGGTCGGCGCGGCCGGAGCAGCACTGCTGTCGGGGGCGGTGGCCGCAGCCGGCGGCTCATTCTTGCTGCTCGCCGAAGCGAAGCGATGCACCTTGCCGTTGATCGTCACTTCCGGGTCGTTATTGACGCCGCGCGGGTCGGCGATGCCGAGCAGCAGCCGGGCGCGGGCCGACACGATGCGCCCGCCGCTGGGCTGCTCGGCCAGCGGCTTGAGCACGAAACGCCCGCTGGTGCCGAGGCCGAGGCGGAACAGCCGCGCCTGGTAGATGCCCCGGTTGCGTGTTTCCACCGCTGTCTCGCCGAGCATTTCCAGTTTTTCCGGCGGCACGAGCAGCGTGCGCTCGACGATGCGGGTGCGCACCGTGGTCTGTTCCGGGTTGCCCTCGCGGGGCATGGCGACATCGACCTGTTCGCGGTACGAGACGGCGATCACCGGCGCCACCAGCAGTTGCTCGCCCGCCGCGCTGTTGGCGATGCTCGCCTGCACCTCGTTCTGACGCAGGCTGCGCTCGCGGATCTGGCCCTCGATCAGGCCGAGCGGCACCAGCAATAGCAGCGACATGAAGAAAATCGCCGCCAACTTGAAGAGCAATTTCTTGTCCATTTTGGCTCCTTGGGTTGAACACGGAGTCAGTTTGGGCGGCGGGTGTGAACGGGTTCTGAAGTGCCGGTGAAGGCGTGTGAAGTGAGGGCGAAGTAGGCGGGGATCACGCACGCGGAAGATAAGGGCCGCGCGAGCGAATTCACTGAGGCCCACAGGTTTTCCCTCCTGCAACAACCAGCCGGCGGCAAGACCGACGCCACCGTGCTTGGCGCTATTCCGCAGGGCACCACTGAACGCTGGGAAAGCCTTCCGGTCAAACGGGGCGGCTGTTGTCAGCAATTGTCAGTTCCGGGGCGCTCCTTGCTGCTATCCAATTCGCCTGAGAATCACTGTGTGAATTTCCATTGTTCGTAGATAGCAAGACTTCGGCGTCTGCCGGAGTTAATGAAAGTTAGCCAATGTCCATCCATCCGAATTCGCCTCGCCAATCCCGGCGTTTCCCCGCCGGGGAATCAGCTCGCTTTCAAATCAAACCCCTGCCGGCGCTGCTGGCACTATGCGTCTCAACGTTCGTCGCGCCGGCCGTCGCTGCCGATGGCATCACCGATCTGGGGTTGCTGAGCGGTGACACACAGTCGCAGGCCTATGGCGTTTCTGCCGACGGCAGCGTCGTCGTTGGAATCAGTAACGATAATGCAAGTTTTCTCACTGCAGAAGCCTTCCGCTGGACGCAGGCGACCGGCATGTTGGGACTGGGATTCCTCAGCGGTGGGACTTATTCTCTGGCCACAGGGGTTTCTGCAGACGGTGGTGTCGTCGTTGGGAGCGGCAATAATGCAAGTGGCAATCGAGAAGCCTTCCGCTGGAGCCAGGCGACCGGCATGGAGGGGCTGGGATTCCTGAGCGGTGGCACTTCTTCTCGAGCCTATGGCGTTTCTGCGGACGGTAGCGTCGTCGTTGGATACAGCAATAGTACAAGTTTTAATTCAGAGGCCTTCCGCTGGACCCAGGCGACCGGCATGGAGGGGCTGGGATTCCTGAGTGGCGGTAATTCTTCTGCAGCCTATGGCGTATCTGCGGACGGCAGCGTGGTGGTAGGCGTTGGCAAGTCGGCCAGTTACCCGGGCGGTGAAGCCTTCCGCTGGACCGACGCGACCGGCATGCAGGGACTGGGTGTCCTGAACGGTGGGGGGAGTTCTTGGGCCTACGGTGTTTCCGCAGACGGCAGCGTGGTGGTGGGAAGCAGCGAGTCGGCCCATTACACAAATGAAGCCTTCCGCTGGACGCAGGCGGACGGCATGGTTGGGCTGGGGGTCCTGAGCGGCGGCACTTATTCTCGGGCCTTAGGTGTTTCTGCGGACGGCAAGGTCGTGGTGGGCTTTAGTAATAGCAATGCAGGTGAGCCGGGAAACCAGGCCTTCCGCTGGACCCAGGCGACCGGCATGCAATCCGTCGAGCAATGGCTGACGGCCAGCGGCATCACCGTGACCGGCGCGTTGACGAGGACCGCAGACGCGACCAATCGGGATGGCTCGGTCGTCGTCGGTCAGCTACGCAATGGAAACGCCTACATCGCTACGGGTTCCGGCCTGATCGACATAATCAATTTCAAAAAAAGCCTACAGGCCTTGGTTCCGGTGCCGTGGCTAGCCAACCTACAGGCAGACATGCTCATGCACGGGATGCACGGCAGCCCGCTGCGCGGACGGTTGGCCAACGGCCGGCAATCGGTGTGGGCGGCCGGCGACCTCGGGCGCCAGGATCATGGTCCGTTTTCCGGGAACATCGATGCCGGGGAGTTCGGCTACGCCCGTGGCATTGCCGACGGCGTCACGCTGAAACTGGCCGTGGGCCGCACCTACAGCGGTACCTCGACCGTCGATGGCGGCAGCGCCATGCTGCGCGGTACCTATGCGCTGCCCGAACTCATCGCGGCCATTCCGCGGACGCCGCTGTACGGGACGCTGAGCTTCTACTACAACGGCGGCGAAGCCGACGTCAAACGCGGCTACCTCAACGCCGGCACCCCGGCGATCTCCCGGGGCACACCGGGCATGGAACAGAGCGCCTTGAGACTGCGTCTCGACTGGCTGAACGCGTTCCAGTTGGGCAAGACCGATTTCACGCCCTATGCCAGCATGACCTGGTATCGCGACCGCATCGATGGCTATACCGAAACCGGCGGCGGTTTCCCGGTGCAGTGGCATGCCCGGACCTTGCGTTCGAGCCAGGCGCGCCTGGGGGTCGATGGCGTTTATCCACTGACCGACCGTATCCGGCTGCTCGGCCGTGTGGAAGGCGTGCATCGTTCGCTGGACAGCGGCAACAATGCCAGCGGCCAGATTCTCGGCTTGAGCGGCTTCGATCTGGCCGGCCCTTCCTTCAAGCGGGACTGGCTGCGCGTCGGCCTGGGTGCGGAAGGCGAGGTCGGCCCCGGCGTGGCGTCGGTGATGGTGAACGGCACGACGGAAGGCAGCACACCCAGTGCATGGATCTACGCCAGTTACCGGATGATTTTCTGATCAATATTGCTCTTCTTTCACGCCGAAACTGAATGCGCCCCAGAAGCTTTCCCAATCCGTTTCGTTGCAATACGTCTCGCATCTTTGCATGAACACGAGCCGCACCAGCCACAGACCGCTTCGATCGATTTTCATCGTAACCGTGCCGTTGGAATCGGTCGTCATTTTCTGTGTCCCACTATTCCGGTTGTCGGCGAAAACGGTTTTGCCGATGAGCGGTTTGCCCTCGAACGTCACTTGGAAGGTCAGCAGGTCGCCGACTTGTTTGGCGTACGGATTTTCAAGGGGGGTGATTTCAAGCCTTAAGCCCGCCGTTTTTTGATAGGTTTCGTCGTGTCGATTGCCGACCTGCAAAAGCGATTTGATAAAACGACTGTACCTCTCGCGCCCTTCTTGCCCGCTTTCACCCCGCTGCGCGCGTTCGGCGATGATGTATTCCATGCCGTCGTTGCGTAGATAATCTTCAAATTTCTGCGGTTCGATCTTGATATAGGACCAGTCCTTCTCCATTGCCAGCAAGTAATTCCCGGCGCGATCGGCCGAGAAGCGATGAACCGGCATGGCCCCATCGGGCAGGGAAGCCTTCAGGTCCCGGGTTTCGGAGGCCGAAAAGAGTTTGAACATTGGCGTTCCGGCAAGCTGGTAGGGGCGTTCCTTGAGGTCTTTGACCAAACCGTCGCCCACATAAAGACGCACCGGCGTGCTCTGCTGCGGCGCGAGGAAGAATGTTTCCGGCTCGAACCAATACTCATGAGCAAGAAGATTCGCCGATAGAAGGACGGCGAAGATAAACGCAAGTATTCTTTTCATGGGAACACACTCGAAAAATTAAGGCTCAACGCAGCCGGGAAACCCGATCCCAACGGGCGGCGAACGGGCCGATGGTCCGCGGAAACAGGGTGTCAGCCGTTGTGTTGCAAAAGGGTCGGATGACCATTTGACTGCAGAAGCCGGGGCTTGATCTGACAGTTTCTGTTCGGGCGGTGCCTGGGCGTCGAATTAGGGTGCTCGTTGGTTTGGGGAGTGGGACGGCTTTTTCCATGCTGCGGCTCTTTGCAAAGATACGTTGCTTCGGGCATGAAGTCATTGCCGTCGGCGGTCAGTTTGTTGTTGCGGCCGGGGATTTGATGGCTCAAAGCGAGGCTGACGTTCGGGAAGGTTTCTATGAAACCCGCCAGCCTGCCCAGTTCCGGCAAATAGTCTGGACGGGTCTGACCGTGTTGGATGCCGTATTCGGTGAATGCTAAAAAAAGCTCATGCAAAGCGGGCCGCTGTTTTTCAAGTTGCCGAGGCGCGTGTCTTTGGGTGGTTTTCAGCCTTTTGGAGGCAACTTTCCCGGCGGCTGACCCTGGGAGGCGACGTGCGGCTATCCTTGCATCGACAATGGCTTTCGCGTTTCCAACTGGGCGAATCGGGTGGAATGCTTGTCCGTTTCCGGAAACCGGCATCCCGCGACGTGTTTGGCCGGCCGTCAGGCCTTCGATTTGCGATGATGCTTCGCCAACGGCCAAACCTGGCTCCCTGGTTTGAACACGGAGTCCGTGTGGGCGGCGGGTGTGAACGGGTTCAGAAGTGCCGGTGAAGGCGTGTGAAGCGAGCGTGAAGAGAAGGGGCGCTTCTCGGTGCAAGGCAGCGGCAAGCAGGCGTCTCCTCTATGATGGACATCCCGATTGCCTTATTATCCAGCGCCTCTTTCCGATCGGATTTCCCCATGCATTTCGACGTCATCATCATTGGTTCCGGTGCGGCCGGCATGATGTGCGCGGCCCAGGTCGGTGCGCGGGGAAGGCGGGTCTTGCTGGTCGATCACGCAGCCAAAATCGGCGAGCGTATCCGCATCTCCGGCGGCGGGCGCTGCAACTTCACCAATCGGACGGTCAGCGCCGACAACTACCTCTCGCAGAACCCGCATTTCTGCCGTTCGGCGCTCGCCCGCTTCAGCCAGTACGACTTCATCGCCATGGTCGAGAAGCGGCGAATCCCCTATCACGAGCGCGAACACGGGCAGTTGTTCTGCGATGACTCGGCGGTTGAAATCATCGACATGCTGCGCGATGCCTGCGATGCCGTACAGGTGCGCTGGGCGCTTGACTGCGCGGTGCACGGCGTCGAGCGCCACCCGGATGTCGAGCACAAGCGTTACACCCTGCGCACGGCGAGCGGGACTTTTTCCTGCCAGTCGCTGGTTGTCGC
>CAMKYP010000248.1 GCA_946477505.1 uncultured Dechloromonas sp.
CTGGAGGCCTGCGCCGTTGCGCACGGCAGCCTGTCGGTGGTGGTTGATGCCGGCCAGCCGCAATTCGGACAGGGCGCCGACATCCAGGTCAAGCAGGATAACGGCAGCCTGATGAACGTCAAGGCCGGCGCCAACCTGGCGGACGTGGTCAAGGCATTGAACGCACTGGGTGCCAATCCGCTCGACCTGCTCGCCATCCTGCAGGCCATGAAGGCCGCCGGAGCGCTGCGCGCCGATCTCGAAATCATCTGACCCCGACGATGTCGATGAAAATACAGAACACGCCCAATCGGGCGGCTTTCGACGTCCAGTCGGCGCAGGATTTGCGCAGCCAGTTCGCCAAGAATCCGCAGGAAGGGCTCAAGGCGGCTGCGCAGCAATTTGAGACCATGTTCCTGCAAATGGTCATGAAGAGCATGCGCGATACCGTGCCGGACGACGGCATGCTCAACAGCGAGCAATCGAAGTTCTACACCAGCCTGCTTGACCAGCAGATGGCGCAGAACCTTTCGTCCAACGGAAAAGGCGTCGGATTCGCCAAGTTGATCGAACAGCAGCTGGGGCGCACGATGGTCGGCAATGCCTCGGAAGCCAATGCCCAGGGGGCGGCAAACGCTGCCGCCGGCGACTTGCCGCTTGCCGCTTCCGATGGCCGCCACCTGCAATACAAGACCATTCTCGGCAATCTGCCGACCTCTGCTGCTTATCCGCGCGCCGACGCGACGGCAGCGCCGGCCATTGCGCTTGATACACCCGCCAGTTCGAAGGAATTCGTCAATCGGGTCTGGCCGCACGCCGTTGAAGCTTCGCGCTCGACCGGCGTTCCACCACAGTTCCTGGTTGCCCATTCGGCGCTGGAAAGCGGTTGGGGGCGCTCGGAAATACGTCGTGCCGACGGTTCCCCCAGCTACAACCTGTTCGGCATCAAGGCTGGCAAGAGCTGGGCTGGCGCAACGGCGGACGCGACGACGACGGAGTACGTCAATGGCCAGCCGCAGCAGTCGGTCGAGCGCTTTCGGGCTTACGGCTCGTACGAGGAGGCTTTCCGCGATTACGCCAACCTGTTGCGCAATAACGCACGCTTCGGTGCGGTGATCGGATCACAGGATGGCACGGAGTTTGCGAAACGTTTGCAGCAGGCTGGCTATGCCACCGATCCGATGTATGCCGACAAGCTGTCGCGCATCATCAACGGCCCCGCGTTGCGGCAGGCATTGATCGGTTGATGGCCGCCTAAACTTTACGGTGGTTTGGCCGTTAACCTCTTAGAGGTGACATGATGGGTACAGGAATTTTCAGCATCGGCGTCAGTGGTATCGCAGCAGCACAAGCGGGCTTGCTGACCGTCGAGCACAACGTAGTTAACGCGAATACACCGGGCTATAGCCGTCAGGTAACGACGCAGGCGACCAATATCGCGGTCAATACCGGTGCTGGCGCCATGGGGCAGGGGGTTCATGTCCAGACCATCAAGCGGATGTACGACAGCTACGTCAATTCGCAGGTGAATACCGCCCAGACCCAGGTCAGCCAGCTGGATGCCTTCTATAGCGAAATCAGCCAGATCGACAACTTGCTGGCCGATCCCAATGCCGGTCTTTCGCCCGCGCTCCAGAGCTTTTTTACCGGCGTGCAGCAGGTTGCCTCGAATCCGTCGCTCTTGCCGGCCAGGCAGTCGATGATCAGCAGCGCGCAGACCCTGGTGACCCGTTTTCAGGACATCCAGAGCCGAATCAGCGAAATTGCCGACGAGGTCAATGGCCGTATCACGGACGCTGTCAGCGAAATCAATGCGTATGCAGTCCAGATCGCCGACGTGAATCAGCGGATCGTGGTTGCCGAAGCTGCCTATCAACAACCGGCCAACGATCTGCTCGATCAGCGCGATCAACTGGTCAGCGAGCTCAACAAGCGAATCCGGGTGCAGACGAGCACCAATTCCAATGGCAGCTACAACGTTTATATCGGTAACGGCCAGCAACTGGTTGTTGGCTCGCAGGTAATGCAACTGACCGCCACTGCTTCGACCTCCGACCCGTCGAAGATCGTTGTCGGCCTGAAGACCAACAGCGGGACTCTCCAGATGCCGGATTCGCTGATTGTTGGCGGGCAATTGGGCGGGTTGGTCGATTTTCGCAATCGCTCCCTGGACTCGGTGGCTAACGATTTGGGACGCATTGCCGCCTCCGTGGCGCTCACTTTCAACGCCCAGCACGCGCTTGGGCAGGATCTGCAGGGCAATATTTCGGGCGGTGTTGGGTTCGTTGGCAATTTCTTCTTCGTACCTTCTCCCATGGTTTTGCCGAATGCCGGCAACACCGGTAGCGGAAGCGTATCGGCCAGTCTTGCCGCGCCGAGCAATTCCGGGAACTTCTATACCAATCTGACCAACAGCAATTATCAGGTCACCTTCGGTGCCGCCGGTGCCTACACCATCACCCGCCTGAGCGATCAGCAAACGGTGGGGAGCGGCAGCGGTGCCGGCTCGGTCACGGTTGATGGCGTAGCGATCACCATCGGTGCGGTCGGCAATAGCGGCGATACCTTCGTGATTAAGCCTGTCGCCGATGCGGCGATGACGATCAGCGTCGACGGCCGGATTGCCGCCGACCCGCGTCTGATTGCCGCCGCCGCCCCTGTCCGCACCACCCCGAACCAGACCAATACCGGTTCGATGACCATATCGCAAGGCAGCGTCACAACCGGTTACAGCACGGCGGGATTGCCTGCCACGCTGAGTGCGACGGCGACCACGCTCAATGGCGTTCCGGGGACATGGACGGCCGTCTACTCGGACGGCACGAGTTCGGCGCCGAGCTCCGGCAACGTACCGTTGACTGCCGGCACGGCGACCTTGGCGAAGATCACTTTCAACGGCATGAGCTTTGATATCAAAGGAAGCCCTGCCGCCGGCGATCAGTTCACGGTGCAACGGAATACGGCAGGTGTTCAGGATGGCCGGAATGCGGTGCTGTTTGCCAAGCTGCAGACTCAGAACACCGTCTCCGGTGGCACGGCAACCTTCCAGGCGGCCTTTTCCAGCCTGGTGGCCGACAACGGCATCATGACCCGGGAAACCAAGGTCAAGATGGACGCACAGGGGGCTGTGCTCAAGCAGGCGCAATCGGCGCGCGAAGCACTGTCCGGAGTCAATCTGGATGAAGAGGCGGCTGAAATGCTGAAGTTTCAGCGTGCCTACCAAGCATCTTCCAAGATACTGGAGATTGGCAATCAGCTGTTCGATACCATCCTGTCGCTGGGCAGATAAGGAGAAAATTCATGCGCGTCAGTACATCAATGATTTTCACCAGCGGCAAGCAGGGTATCCAGGACCGGCAATTCGATCTATACAAGACCCAGAACCAGCTATCCACGGGGCGTCGCGTGTTGACGCCGGCCGATGACCCGATTGCGGCCTCGGAAGCGCTCAAGGTAGAGCAGTCCAAGGGCGTTACTGCCCAGATGCTCGACAACCAGAACACGGCGCTGTCTTCCCTGACCTTCCTGGAGGGAACGCTGAGCAGCGTGAACAACGAACTCGACGCAATCTTTGCGCGGGCAAGCGATGCGGGCAATCCGACCTACAGCGCTTCGGATCGCGGCATGCTCGCCGCCGAGTTGAAAAAGCGCATGCAGAATCTGGTCGGCCTGGCCAATACGCAGGATGGTACCGGCCTGTATGTCTTTGCCGGCTTCAAGTCGACGACACAGCCTTTCCAGAACAACGTGGGCGCGACCCAACCCTACGCACTGGGCGGTGGGACCTTGGTCAATTACAACGGTGATGCAGGGCAACAATCGTTGCTGGTTTCCCAGTCTGCCGAAATGCCGATCAGCGAGAACGGCCTTGATGTGTTCATGCGCGTCAAGGATGCATCGGGCAATATCGTCGGCCGAAGCGTCTTCGACAGCTTGCAGAACATGATCGACATCCTCGATCCGACCAGCGGCGTTCCCTATACGGCTGGCGCTTACAACCAGGCGCTTGGCGACCTGCGTTCGGCCATTTCTCACGTGGCCAATGTGCGCGCGACAGTTGGGGCGCGCCAGAATGCGCTGGAGACCTTGATCGAGGGTAGCAAGGACCGCGACCTGCAGTACACCCAGCGTCTTTCCGATCTGCAGGACCTCGATTACACCGAGGCCCTTTCTCGCTTCGCGAACTACAAGGTGCAGCTTGAAGCGGCGCAAACGACGTTCAAGGAAATCAGCCAGTTGAGCTTGTTCAATATCCTATGAAAAAAAGCGTTTTAACGTGGCTGCTCGTTTGTGTCACGCTGTCCGGGTGCACCAATACCGGTCGAACGGGCGGCTCGCCGCTGATTCCCGATCAGGCGATTCGCCTGACCGCGCATACCTCGGTATCGCTGACGACGCTGTTGGTTGGTGCGGCAGTCTATGCCTACTACGACCCGTTGGCTCCGAACTGGGAAATCGAGGAGGCGCGGTTGGATGACGAAACCTACCGGTTCTCGATGAAGATGAAGCGTTACCATACCGGCGGTTCGGGTGAGTCGATGCAGATACTCAAGCGCCGGGCCAATCAGATACAACGCGACCAGGGGTTTGGCGGCTACCAGATTCTCGAATACAGCGAAGGTATCGATTCGCAGACTATCGGTGCCCGGCGCGTGGCCGAAGGAACGATCAAGCTGGTCAGGCCCCAGCAGGCCGACTCGTTCATGCTGAACTGAGCGTTACGGTCTGCCGGGAACCATAACTCCGAGCATCGATTCGAGTCCGACCAGGAAAATATCCTGGAACGGCGAGGCCAGGTAATTCAGGCTGATGGCCAGGATCAGGAATCCCCCGATCAATGTGAGGGGGAAGCCCAGTGCGAAAAGATTCAGCTGCGGCGCGGCGCGCGTCAATACGGCCAGCGCGACGTTGGTGATCATCAGTGCTGCCATGATCGGCAGGGACAGCAGTAGTCCGGCGGAAAATATCTTGCTGCCGAGTTCGGCGATGTTCAGCCAGGAGCCCGCACCGACCGGCATGCCGCTGATCGGAATGGCCGAAAAGCTTTGGGCCAGGGTTGCGAGATAGAGCAAATGGCCGTTTATCGACAGGAAGAGCAGCAGGGCAACCAGGTTCAGGAATTCCGAGATGACGGGTGTTTGTGATGCGCTCAATGGATCATAAAAGGTAGCAAATCCAAGCCCCATCTGGTTTCCGATGAACTCACCCGCGAATAGAAACGCGGTAAAGACAATCTTGGCGGCGAAGCCCATGCCAATGCCAATCATCATTTGCTGCGCTATGATCCACAGCCCGGCCAGCGAAGCGGGCTGTACCTCCGGCATCGGTGGCAAACCGGGGGCGAGGGCCGTGGCAATGGCAATGCCGATGGTCAGCCGGATGCGTTTGGGCACGCCGGCTGTACTCCACAATGGGGCCGTCGCGATGAATCCCAGGATGCGGCTCAGTGGAAAGATGAAGGCGACGATCCAGGCATCGATCTGGGCGGAGCCAACGCTGATCATGGGTTAGCCGATAAGTTGCGGAATGCTGCCGAACAGGCGCTGGATGTAGTCGATCAGATACTGCAGCATCCACGGGCCGGTCAGCAGCAAGACAACAAACATGGCGACCAGCTTGGGAACGAATTGCAAGGTCGATTCGTTCAACTGCGTCGCAGCCTGGAAGATACTGATGATCAGGCCGACGACCAGGGCGGTGACGAGCAGCGGTGCCGATATCAGCAGGGTTACCTCGATCGCCTGGCGGCCGATCTCCATGACGGTTCCCGGCGTCATGGCGTAAAGCTCTGAACCAGGGAGCCGATGATCAGGTGCCAGCCATCGACCAGAACGAAGAGCATCAACTTGAACGGCAGGGCAACCATTACCGGGGACATCATCATCATACCCATCGACATCAGCAGGCTGGCGACCACCATGTCGATCACCAGGAAGGGAATGAACAGGATGAAGCCGATCTGGAAGGCGGTCTTGAGTTCGCTGATCACGAAGGCGGGTATCAGGATGCGTAGCGGCGTGTCTTCAGGCTTCTCGATCTTGTCGATCTTAGCGATACCGGCGAACAGCGCCAGGTCGGCTTCGCGCGTCTGCTTGAGCATGAAGCCGCGCATCGGCGCTGCTGCCCGTTCGGCTGCCTGCATGA
>CAMKYP010000249.1 GCA_946477505.1 uncultured Dechloromonas sp.
GGCAGCCAGCCACGCTGGAGCAACTGGTGGCCCACGCTTTCCTTCTGCAGGACATTCTGGGGTACGAGGCCTTGTCGGCAGGATTGTGGTTCGTCGGCATCAGCTTCCAACTCGGCCTCGCCTATGCGCTCGGGCTAGCCTTGCAGCAAGGCTGTGGGCGGTTCGGGCAGGCGGTGTTTGCCCTGCTGGCCTGGGGCGCCGCCGCCTATGCCCTGTTTCATTTCAATCTCGATGCGGCCGGCGACGCCTGGGCTCTGTATTTCTGGCCTTATTTCTACTTGGGGGTGTTGGTGCAGAAAGCCTCTCACCTCGATGGCAAGGCCGAATTCTGGGTGTTTCAGGTTTTGTTGCTGATCGCCGCATTGTTCGCTTGGCGGTGGCGGCTGCTCATGGCGATGGCCGTCGGGCTGTTGCTCTACGTTGCACAGCGTGCCGGCTGGGGGCGCGTTTGGCCGAATGGCGGTGTGTTGACCGGAATAGGGCGCATCTCCTACAGCCTTTTCCTCGTTCATTTTCCCGTTCTGGTGCTGGTCAGCGCCGTCTGGGCACGCTTCTCGCCGGATTGGCCGGCCGCCGCTGCCGTAACCGGGCTGGCGGTCGCTTTCACCGGCAGCCTGGCCGTCGCCTGGGGCTTTCACCGCTGGGTAGAGTCACCGGCCGCGCGGCTGTCACGGCGCTTTGGCGCGGTCGGAACCTGAATCGTCTCCCGGCCCCGCGATGCGGCCAGCGAGGGAAGGGCGAGGGGGGCAAGACGCGTGAGGCGATTGAACGATTCAACTGCTTTTGCCCCATAATGTGCCGCTCTGGCGGTGCGTCGGCAAGGCCACGCGGGCCGTCGGGCAATACCGAAATCACGCATGGAGTGA
Organism: uncultured Dechloromonas sp.; assembly: GCA_946477505.1. Classification (GTDB taxonomy): domain Bacteria; phylum Pseudomonadota; class Gammaproteobacteria; order Burkholderiales; family Rhodocyclaceae; genus Azonexus. The sequence goes on from CAMKYP010000249.1 coordinate 867, forward strand.
CTATGACTTCTCACATCAAGGTTCCGCAAGGTGGTTCGAAAATCGTTCCGGGTCAGCCGATTCCTGACAATCCGATCATTCCGTTCATCGAAGGCGACGGCATCGGCATTGACATCACCCCGGTGATGATCAAGGTCATCGATGCCGCGGTAGACAAGGCATACGGCGGGAAAAAGAAGATTCACTGGATGGAAGTGTACGCCGGCGAAAAATCGACCCGCCTGTACGGTTCGGACGAGTGGCTGCCCAAGGAAACCTTCGATGCACTGAAGGAATATTCGGTTTCGATCAAGGGTCCGATGACGACGCCGGTCGGTGGGGGCATCCGCTCACTGAACGTCGCCTTGCGCCAGGAACTCGATCTCTACCAGTGCGTTCGTCCGGTTCAGTATTTCAAGGGCGTGCCGTCACCGCTCAAGCATCCGGAACTGACCAATATGGTCATCTTCCGCGAGAACACCGAGGACATCTACGCCGGCATCGAGTGGGCCGTCGGCTCGGAGGGCATGAAGAAAGTCGTCAAGTTCCTGCAGGAGGAAATGGGCGTCAAGAAGATTCGCTTCCCGGAAAGCTCGGGCATCGGCATCAAGCCGGTTTCGGTCGAGGGCACCTCGCGTCTGGTTCGCGCCGCCATCCGGTACGCCATCGACAACGATCGCAAGTCGGTGACCATCGTGCACAAGGGCAACATCATGAAGTTCACGGAAGGCCTGTTCCGCGATACGGCCTACAAGCTGGCGCAGGAAGAGTTCGGTGCCGAACTGATCGATGGCGGCCCGTGGTGCAAGATCAAGAACCCGAAGAGCGGCCGCGAAATCATCATCAAGGATTCCATCGCCGACGCCTTCCTGCAGCAGATTCTGCTCCGTCCCGCTGAATACGACGTGATCGCCACCACCAACCTCAACGGCGACTATATCTCCGACGCCTTGGCCGCACAGGTTGGCGGCATCGGTATCGCGCCGGGCGCCAACATTTCCGACAAGTACGCCTGCTTCGAGGCCACTCATGGCACGGCGCCGAAATATGCCGGGCTGGACAAGGTGAACCCGGGTTCGCTGATCCTCTCGGCTGAAATGATGCTGCGCCATCTGGGCTGGGTCGAGGCGGCCAACTTGGTCATCAAGTCCATGGAGGCGGCTATCGGCGACAAGCAGGTGACCTACGACTTCGCACGCCTGATGGACGGCGCCAACGAGCTTTCCTGCTCGGAATTCGGCGACGCGATGATCGCCCGGATGTAATTCGTCGCCGATTGTGATTGAATGAGGCCCCCGCCAAGGGGGCTTCTTTTTTGTCAGGCCAATCTTGAGTAACCAGCACATTGCCGTCTTCGATTCAGGCCTGGGAGGCCTGACCGTGCTGCACGCCCTGCGCGAGCGCTTGCCGCATGAAGATTATTTCTACTTTGCCGACACGCGGTTTTTACCCTATGGCGACCGTTCGGAGCACTTTCTCCGCGAGCGTGGGGTCGTCATTGCCGAGGCGCTGGCACGTCGCGGCGCCAAGGCGTTGGTCGTCGCCTGCAATACGGCCACGGCGGCAGCCGCCGAAGCCATTCGCGCCGCCATCGATTTGCCCATCGTCGCCCTTGAGCCGGGGGTCAAGCCGGCCGCCTTGCTGACTCGGAGCGGGGTGATCGGCGTCCTGGCAACGACCCGGACGCTGAATAGCGAACGTTTCCAGCGGCTGGTCGGCAATCATGCGAATCAATTGCGTGTCGTGACGCAAGCCTGTCCGGGGCTGGCCGAGGCGATCGAGGGCGAGGGACCGGGTGGCCCGCTGGTCGAGCGCCTGCTCGATGACTATGTGGCGCCGCTGGCCAATGCTGCAGCGGATGTCGTCGTACTGGGCTGTACGCACTATCCCTGGGTCGCCGCTGCCATTGCGCGGCGCTTGCCGGAGGGCGCGACGCTGCTCGACACCGGGGAAGCGGTGGCGCGACAACTCGAACGCCTGCTCGCGGCCGGCGGCCTGCTTGGCGGCGGCAGCGGCCACTTGCGTCTGGCGACCAGCGGCGCGCCGCAATCGGTCGGGGCGACGATAGACCGCCTGCTCGGCAGGAAAATGCACGTTGATCACTGGGAGCCCTGATATGAAGGATGCCGTGAAGCCGCTCGCCGGACTGCGTGTCGTCGAACTCGGCACGCTGATCGCCGGACCATTCTGTACCCGCATCATGGCCGAATTCGGCGCCGAGGTGATCAAGGTCGAAGCACCGGATGGCGGTGACCCGCTGCGCAAGTGGCGCAAGCTGTACGAAGGGACGTCGTTGTGGTGGTATCTCCAGGCGCGCAACAAGAAATCGGTGACGGCCAACCTGAAGCATCCGGAAGGGCGCGAGTTCGTGCGTCGGCTGATCGCCGGGGCCGATATCCTGGTCGAGAATTTCCGGCCCGGCGTGCTGGAAAAGCTCGGCCTGGGGTGGGAGCAACTGAAGGCGGACAATCCGGGTCTGGTCATGGTGCGCCTTTCCGGCTTCGGCCAGACCGGGCCGTACAAGGATCAGCCGGGCTTCGGCGCGGTTGGCGAGTCGATGGGCGGGCTGCGTTACATCACCGGCTTTCCCGATCGGCCGCCGGTGCGTACCGGCATCTCGATCGGCGATTCCATTGCCGCGCTATGGGGCGCCATTGGCGCCCTGATGGCCCTGCGCCACAAGGAGGTCAATGGCGGGGCAGGACAGATCGTCGATGTAGCGCTCTACGAGGCGGTTTTCGCCATGATGGAGTCGCTGGTACCCGAGTGCGATGTGTTCGGCTTCGTGCGCGAACGGACCGGCAACATCATGCCCGGCATCACGCCATCGAACACGCACACCACGCGCGATGGCAAGCATGTCACCATCGGGGCCAACGGCGACGCCATCTTCAAGCGTTTCATGACGGCCATCGGGCGCCAGGATCTGGCCGACGATCCTACGCTTGCCGATAACGCCGGGCGGGATGCGCGCCGTGACGAAGTCTACGCCCTGATCGATGCTTGGTGCGCTTCACACGACGAAAGCGAGGTATTGGCGATTCTGGCGGAGGCGGAGGTGCCGTCGTCGCGCGTCTATTCGGCGCTCGACATGTTTGCCGATCCGCAGTTCATAGCACGTCAGATGTTCCAGTCGGCTACCCTGCCCGATGGCAGGGCCTTCCGGATGCCGGGTATCGTCCCGCGCTTGTCTGGAACGCCTGGCGGTACGACTTGGATCGGCCCGGCTCTGGGAGAGCATACCGACGACGTGTTGCGCGGGCTCGGCTATTCGCCGGAGCAGATAGCGGCCCTGCGGGGCGATGGTGCTGTGTAGAACCTAATTTCAGGGAAGTGCGGGCCGCACACGGCATGGTCCCCGGTAATGCGGGGACCATGCCGCAGCTGGCGAGAGACCTGTCCCACCCCGGAAGTTCAGGTCTTGAAGCGGCCGACAAGCTCCCGCAGGTTGCCGGCGATGTTTTCAAGCTCATGTGCCGATTGGGTCGTACCCCGGATCGTTGCCGTCGTTTCTTCGACCATGTTGGCGATTTGCTCGACGCGCTGGGCGATCGAGGTGCTCGCCGAACTTTGTTCCTTGGTCGCATCGGCGACTTCGCCGACACGTTCCAGTGTGCGGCGTGCGCTGCTCTCGATGGCGAGCAGCGAATCCGATGCCGAGGAGGCCAGCTGGACGCCTTCCTGAACCTCCGGCAGGGCGGCGTTCATGGCTTCCACGGCGCCTACGGTATCGGTCTGGATGCCGCTGATCATCTGTTCTATTTCCAGGGTTGCGCTTGAGGTCCGTTCGGCCAGCTTGCGCACTTCGTCGGCCACGACGGCGAAGCCGCGTCCCTGTTCGCCGGCGCGTGCCGCTTCGATGGCTGCGTTCAACGCCAGCAGGTTGGTCTGGCCGGCAATGTCCTTGATCACGCTGGTGATGGTGGATACCTGTCTGGCGCGTTCTTCCAGTGCATGGATGCGGCCGGAGGCATCGGATACCGTCGACGCGATTTTCTCGATGGCGGTACTTGCCTGCAGGACGCGTTCGCTGCCTTGCGCAGCCAGTTCGGCTGCTTCGGAGGTTTCCCGGGCCGTTTCATGGGCGCTGTCGGAGATGTGGTTGGAACTGACCGTCAGTTCCTCGACGGCTGCCGCCATTGACGATGTTGAGTCGGTCTGCTTTTCGGCTGCCTGGGCGACTTCGTCGGAAGCGCGGGCGATATGCTCGGCGTTGGTGACCAGCTTCGTGGCATCGGAATTGATGCTGCTGATCATCCGGTGCAACGAGCCGACCATGTTACCGAGCGAATGCAGCAGGCTGCCTTCCGGCACGTTGTCGAGGTGCGCGGTAAGGTCGCCATTGGCGACGCGCTGCATGATTTCATTCGCCATTCTGGGTTCTCCGCCAATCTGGAGGAGAACGCTGCGGGCGATCAAGAGCCCGAGCAGACCAATCAACAGGGCGACGCCCAGCGCCTCCAGCGACGACTGGAGAAGGTTCTTGCGGAAGTCGGCGTCGACATCGTCGGTGTAGATACCGGTGCCGAGCATCCAGTTCCAGTTGGGCACCGCCATCACGAACAGCAATTTGGGTACGGGTTCCGTCCCGCCAGGTCGCGGGAATTCGGCATCAAGGAAGCCCTCAGGGCCACTGCTCAAGACAGCTTTCATGTCCTTGAGCGTGTATCGGCCCTTGCTGTCTTTCAGGCTCTCGGTCATCTGGCGTCCTTCGAGTTCGCGCTTGATGTGGGCAACGCCGACCCCTTCGCTGGACCAGGCGTAGTAGTACTCCGTCTTGCCGTCGGCTCCGCCATAACGGGCGTTGAGGATGATTTCCTTGGCCTGGCGCTGGGCCTCTTCGCGTGTCAGCTTGCCTTCGTTTTCCAGTTTCTGGAGGTACATGACCGCATTGAATATGCCTTGCGTACCGTAACGAATCAGCATCTTCTTGTCTTCCATCAGCCTGGAGCGGGACTGCACCGCACTGATGGTTGCCAGCAGGAGCATTCCTGCCAATGCCGCCAGAACAATCAGCGCGAGTCGCGTGCGTAGCGTAAGACGTGTAAACATCACTTCCCCCTATTTGTATTATTTTTGGCAAATAGACATTTCGTCAGATTGCGCCAAAATTGAGCAGTGTGCAAGCAAACGTTGGCTCATATGTCCTTGCCACGGTCACCCCGGGGCCTTCGCCGGAGCATCGCAATCTGTTTACGGAGCGAGGCGGATGTGCCGGAAGCGCAGTACGCGCTCGTCGCAGGTCAGGTCGGTGTGGGACGGGGGCTCGGG
>CAMKYP010000250.1 GCA_946477505.1 uncultured Dechloromonas sp.
CGTCGTGATCGCCATGCGGATGGTGTTCCCAAGCGTGCACGTAAGCCTCCTGCGGCGCACGTTTCAAGCGCGTCTCGGGGGCATCGATGTTGTGTAGCTGAGTATCTTCGACGTAATAAATCAAGGCCCGGGTGAGCTTGGTGAGCAAGGTGTTGTCGAGGTGATAGCCCTTGTCAACCAGATGTTCGTCAAGTTCGCGCAGCGTGTGTGCCTGCAGGTCGTAGCTGACGCCAAGGGCGCGCGCCTCGTGCTTGCGCTGCACCTCCAGCGCCTCAAGGCGCTGCAGGTCGTCGGCGGCTTCGGGAACCTGGCCGGGGGGGAACTTGGAGAACAGGATTTCCCGTTTTTTCTTGAGGTCAGTTCCTGGCATGTTTCCTCCCGATCGGTGAGTTTTACTGCGCTTTATTCTGCATGATCTGCAGACCCTTGAGAAGATTCAGCGCCTGCTGGAATTGATAGTCGGTCTTGGAGGCATATTCAAGACGCGGCGGCAGATCGTCCTCGACCTCTTCCTTACCAGCCTTCTCTTTGTCCTTGCCCGATTTGGCCGGTGTCTTGGCTTGCGATTTTGGCTCGGCCTTGGGGGCTTCCTTCTCGCGATCGTTGTTCAGGTGGCGGTCGAGATCGACTTCGCGGATACGCATGGCCGCAGCGGCACTGCTGCCATTGGCGCTTTCCTCGACAATGATGTCCGGGGTGATGCCCTTGGCCTGGATCGATCGACCCGAGGGCGTGTAGTAGCGCGCCGTCGTCAACTTGATCGCCGTGTTGCCGGGGAGCGGAAGCACGGATTGCACGGAGCCTTTGCCGAAGGTCTGGGTGCCGACGATGATGGCGCGTTTGTGGTCCTGCAGGGCACCAGCGACGATTTCCGACGCTGATGCCGAGCCACTGTTGACCAGGACAACCATTGGAACATTCTTGGCTTCAATTGGCAGGAGCTTGAGCGGGTCTTCCTTGGTGCCGCGCTGGTAGTCCTGAGTGCGCGCCTTGAATTCTTGCTTGGCATCCTCGGTGCGGCCGTCGGTCGACACAACCTTTACGTCAGGTGGCAGGAAGGCGGCGGAAACGCCGATGGCGCCGTGTAGCAGGCCGCCCGGGTCGTTGCGCAGGTCGAGCACGAGGCCGTTCAGCTTGTTGCCATCCTTGTACAGGCCGGCGACATGCTTGGCCAGTTCGGCAATCGTGTTTTCCTGGAACTGGGTGATGCGCACCCAGCCGTAGCCCGGCTCGACGAGCTTGGACTTGACGCTCTGCACCTTGATCACTTCGCGGATCAGGGTCAGTTCGATGGGCTTGTTTTCACCCTTGCGAATGATCGACAGCTTGATCGGTGTCTTGGGCTTGCCGCGCATTTTCTTGACGGCTTCGGACAGGGTCAGGCCCTTGACCGGCGTTTCATCGAGCTTGAAGATCAGGTCGCCGGCCTTGACGCCGGCGCGATAGGCGGGGGTGTCCTCGATCGGCGAAACGACCTTGACGAGGCCGTCTTCCATGCCGACCTCGATGCCCAGTCCGCCGAATTCGCCCTGTGTGCCGACCTGCAGATCCTTGAAGGCGTCGGCATCGAGATAGGTGGAGTGCGGGTCGAGATTGGAGAGCATGCCGGAAATGGCATTGGTGATCATCTTCTTGTCTTCGACCGGCTCGACGTAACCTTGCTTGATGGCGCTGTAGACCTCGGCGAAAGTGCGCAGTTCATCGATGGGGAGGCCGGGCTTCACTTCCTTTTCGGCCAGTGCCGGAATGTGAAGGCTGATGAGGGCTCCGGCGACGAAGGCGCCGACGGTCAGACTGATAGTTTTCGCTTTATTCATTTCAAACTTGCCCATTTCATCGGGTCGATCGGTTGCCCTTGGTGGCGGAGTTCAAAGTATAAACCGGATTCCGGATTGCCCCCGCTGTTGCCCACGGTTGCCACGGTTTCCCCCCCTTTCACCTGTTGCCCAACCTGCTTGAGCAGCGATTCGTTATTGCCGTAGATCGACAGATAGGCATCACCGTGGTCGACAATCAGCAAATTACCGAAGCCGCGCATCCACTCGGAGAACACCACGCGTCCGCTGGCGATGGCCTTGACGTCGCCGCCGGCTCCGGCCTTGATGAACAGCCCCCGCCAGGTCCCGCCTCCTTCGCGTGAGGTGCCGAAGCGTCCCGATACGGCGCCGCGTACCGGTAGGCGCAAACTGCCGCGTTGCCGAGCAAAACTGCCATCGCTAGCCACTGGCTCGTAGCGGTTCTCCGTTTCGACCGGGCGAGGGCGGGCGGTTTCAGTGGTGCTAGGGGCGCGGGCGACTTCCTTGTCTTCCGTGGCGGCCGGTCGATGTTTCTCTTTCTGCTGTTGGGCCGCCGCGCGAGCAGCCTCGGCCGCACGCGCCGCTTCAGCAGCCCGGGCGGCCTTGGCAGCCTGGGCTGCTTGGGCGGCCAGGATCTTGGACAGGCGATCGATCAGGTTTGTCAGCCGTTTTTCGTTCTGCTGCAGGTTCCCGATTTCCTTCCGCTGGGCATTGACCTTGCTGGATATCTGCGCGTACAGGTTTTTGCGTTCCTCACGCTGCTTCTGCAATTCGGCGTGGCGCTTCTGCTGTTCGGCTTCAATCTCGGTCAGCTCCGCGGAACGCTCCTTGGCGTCCGCGGCAAGGGCTTTTTTCTTGTCCAGCGTGGCGTTGATCTCGCCCATCAATTCGGCGCGGGTGAGGGCAATGGCCGATAGATAGTGGAGGTCACGGGCCACCTGGTTCGGATCGTCGCCATTCAGGATCAATTGCAGCGAGTCGGGAGTGCCGCGCAAATATTGTTTGTAGAGCAGCTTCTCCAATTGGGCCTGTTGCTGGCCAAGCGTGACGCCCAGTTCCTGGGACTGTTGCTCGAGGTTTTTCAGTTTGCGCTGCAGCTGGCTACGTTGCTCGTTGAGCTCGTGCAGTTCGCGCTGCAGTCGGGAAATCTGGCGCTCGGATTCGCGCAGGCGGTCGCCGGCGTCGGCCCGGCTTTCCTCGTTGCTGGATAACTCCTTGCGCAAGCCTTCGATGCGGCTGCGCAATTCGCCGAGGTCCGCCTGTTTCTCGGCGATCTCCGGTGCCGCAGCGGTCGGGGCCGCCTTGCGTTGGGTCGGCGGTTTGGCTGACGCCGATCCTGCTGTGGCCATCATGGCAACGATCAACAGCGTCGCCACCCTGATGCAGCGGTGGGTGCAGAGGTGTTTGCCGAACGCCGGATTACCGGAAAACATTGAGATTGATTTCGATTAAGCTAAACGGGAGTCGCTATTTTATAATGTGCCCTTCTCAGCTCACGAGGTTTTATCTTGGAAACGCCGTCCTTTAGTCTGATCGACAAGCAGGAACACATCGAGTTGGCTGCGCGCGCCTTGAAATCGATCGCCCATCCGTTGCGCCTGAAGATTCTGTGCGTGCTGGGCGAACAGGAAGCCTGCGTGCAGGAAATCGTCGATGCGGTGGGTACCTCGCAAAGCAATATTTCCCAGCATCTCGCCATCCTGCGCGAGAAAGGCGTGTTGGTGACGCGCAAGGACGCGAACCGCGTGTTTTACCGGGTCGGCGACCAGCGCACATTGCAATTGGTCAGCATGATGCGGGAAGTTTTCTGCGGGACGGAGGGCTGAGCGATGCCGATGGAATTCATTAACCAGAACATCCTGCTCATTTCGCTGGTCGTGGTCAGCGGCTTGTCCCTCCTCTGGCCGGCCTTCGCCCGTCCGTCCGGCAACAGTGTGTCGCCGGGTGCCGCGACCCAACTGATCAATCGTGAGGATGCGCGGATCGTCGATGTCCGGGATGCTGAAGAGTTCGCCGGCGGTCATTTGCCGGATGCTATCAATATCCCGGCCGGCAAGCTGGCTGAGCGGGTTGCCGAGCTGGAGAAGTTCAAGGACAAACCGCTTATCGTCTGTTGTGCAGCTGGCATGCGTTCAAGCAAGGCTTGCGGAGAACTCAAGAAGCACGGTTTCGAGAAGCTCTATAACCTTGCGGGTGGGGTGGATGCCTGGGTCGGCGCCGGGTACCCGATCAAGAAGGCTGGCAAGAAGAAATGAACGCGCGCGTGCTGATGTACACCACGGCGGTTTGCCCGTATTGCGTGCGTGCCAAGCAACTGCTCAAGGCACGGGGAGTGACCGAGATCGACGAGGTGCGTGTCGACCTCGACCCCGAGCGGCGCGATGAAATGATGCAGAAAACCCAGCGGCGCACCGTGCCGCAAATCTTCATCGGCGATACCCATGTGGGTGGCTGTGACGACCTTTATGCGCTCGATGCGGCCGGCAAGTTGAAGCCGCTGCTCGAAAGCTGAACCCAAACGATTCATTTCTCAGAAAGAAAACCATGGAACAAAACGCTCAGCCTGTTTTCGGCATTGAAAAACTCTACGTCAAGGACCTGTCGCTCGAAGTGCCGAACGCGCCGGAGATTTTCCTGGAGCGCGATCAGCCGCAAATCGAAATTCAACTGAATACCAGCGGCCGCGGTGTCGGCGAGGGTGTTTTTGAGGTGGTGCTGACGGTTACCGTGACCGCCAAAATGGGTGAAAAAACCGTGTTCCTGGTTGAAGTCGGCCAAGCGGGCATCTTCCGCATCCAGAACGTTCCGGAAGAACAGCTGGAGCCGCTGATCGCCGTTGCCTGCCCGAACATCCTTTTCCCGTATGCCCGCGAAGCTGTTTCCGACGCGGTTTCCCGTGCTGGCTTCCAGCCGATCGTCCTGCAGCCGGTCAATTTTGAAAGCATGTACATGCAGCGCCTGCAGCAGGCAGAAGCCGGTGCTCCGACCGAAGTGCCGATCCAGTAAGGAGGATGGCCATGTGGCGCCGCACGCTTGTCGCTCTTTTGCTGGTCGGTACAGCCGGTGCTGCACAGGCGGTCGACTACCGTTCGGTCAGCGTACCGGCCGCCATTCTCTATGACGCCCCATCCCAGGCCGGCAAGAAGCTGTACCTGATCAAGGCGCAGACGCCGGTCGAAGTGATTGTCCGCCTCGATGGTTGGTTCAAGGTGCGCGATGCCGAAGGCACGCTGGCCTGGATCGAAAACAAGAATCTTGCCGATAGGCGCACGCTGGTCGTTACCGCGCCGCGAGCCGAAATTCGCCAGGCGGACAAACCCGATGCAGCGATCCTGGCCGAACTCGACAAGTGGGTCGCAGTTGAATTTATCGAATCTGCTTCGGCGGGCTGGGCGAAGATCCGCCATCGCGATGGCGCCACGGGCTATATTCGTTCGACACAGGTCTGGGGTCTATGAAGATCACGCTGCTCGGGGCTGGCGCATGGGGTACCGCGCTGGCGATTGCCTTCGCCGGCAAGCATGCGGTGACCTTATGGTCGCGTGAGGAAGACGTGGCGGCGGACTTGTTGTCCAGCCGCGAAAATCGACGTTTCTTTCCGGGTTATCGGTTGCCGGAGTCGGTAGCGATCTCGACCGACTTTGCCGCAGCCATAGCCGGAGCGGAATTGCTGGTCATCGCGACGCCAATTGCCGGCTTGCGCCCGACGGCAGAACATCTCAAGGAACTGGCTTGCAGCACGCCGGTGCTCTGGGTTTGCAAGGGTTTCGAGGCAGGCAGCGGCAAGCTGCCGCATCAGGTGGTTAGTGAAGTGTTGGGGCAGGCGGTGCGTTGCGGCGCGTTGTCCGGACCGAGCTTTGCCGAGGAAGTGGCAGCCGGCCAGCCGACGGCGGTTGCGCTGGCTGCCAATGATCCGGCATTCGCTCGCGAGGCAGCGCGTCAGTTACATACGACCCGTCTGCGCATCTATGCCAATGACGATCTGATCGGTGTCGAGGTCGGCGGTGCGGTCAAGAACGTGCTGGCGATTGCCACCGGTGTTTGCGACGGCCTCGGTTTGGGCCTGAATTCCCGTGCCGCGCTGATGACCCGGGGGTTGGCCGAAATCGCCCGCCTGGGGCTGGCCTTGGGTGCTGACCGCCAGACTTTCATGGGTTTGGCCGGCATGGGTGACCTGATCCTGACTTGCACCGGCGACCTGTCGCGTAACCGGCGTGTTGGTCTGGCGCTGGCCCAGAACAAGTTGTTGCCGCAGATCCTGGAGGAACTGGGGCATGTGGCGGAAGGTGTCTATAC
>CAMKYP010000251.1 GCA_946477505.1 uncultured Dechloromonas sp.
ACTTTTCAGTGCGCGTCAACATGTGTATTTCGAGAAAGCGGCGCAGGCGGGTAGCGCCGCTGCCGCCACGGTGCTGGCGGCCTGGGAGTTCGCCGGCGCCCTCGGGCCTGTCGGCGGCGGGCCGGACGGGAGCGCTGGCGGAGCGGCCATTCGGCGTTTGCGTGGCGCGGCCGAGAAGGGGTTTCTGCCGGCACAGGTGGAACTGGGGCGCTTGGCGACACTCGGCCGGGCGCCGGTCGAGGACCTGGCCTGGCTGGAGCGGGCCGCCGAGCGCGGCGACAAGGAAGCGGTAACCGTTCTGGCGGGCCACTACTACAGGGCGGGTCGCTGCGATCTGTGGCGGCTCGGCCAGGTCCCCGGGCAGCCGGAGGGCGCCGACGGGCGTAATGCGGCGGAACAGCAGGCGGCGCGGCTGGCCCTGCAGTGGCACGAAGTGGCTTGGCCGGCCCCGGGCTCGGCCGTGCCGGCCGAGCGGGCATACGAGCGGGGATGCCTGCAGTTGCGCCAGCACCAGCGCGCTGCCGGGCCGTGGCTCGAGTCCGCGGCGGAGGCGGGGCACGGGCGCGCCGCTTACCTGCTGGGCTTGTTGTACCTGGGCGCGTCCTACATCAACGGCTTGGGCCGGGACGCGGTTCCGCGCGGACGCTGGTTTCCGCGCAGCTACCCGCGGGCGGCGCACTGGCTGGAGAGGGCGGCGGGCGGCGGTGTGGCGGAAGCCGACCTGGCCCTGTTCGTGCTGCACGGCCTGCGGGGAATCAGCCTGCGGGATTCCGGGCGCCAGGAAACTTGTCTGGTCCGGGCGGCGGAAGCGGGTCACCCGCAGGCTCAGTTCCTGCTGGCGGAATCAATTTGGCGGCAGGCGGCGGATGGGCTGGATGCCAGGCTGCAGGCCCTGCGGTGGTGGCAATGGGCGGCCGGGAGCGGCCACTGTGGAGCCCGGGAGCGCCTGCTGCGCCACTCCGACGGCGGTTCTGCGGAATTGGGGGCTGGGCAACAGGCGGCGGTGTGGGCGCTGGCGTGCCATAGCCTGCCTTTCGCAGCCCGCTTGGAGCTGGCCTTCCTCTTTGCATTACGCCTGCATGAATGCCTGCTGCTCGATCTGCGCGACGCCGATGCGGGAGACTTCCTGCGCGTCGATGTCAGCGCGTCTTACGGCAAAGCCAGGTGCCGCCTGGTGCGCATCGAGACGACCGCACAACGCGACGCCCTGGAGCGGGCGCGGCGCCTCTTGCTGGCGGACGGTCGGCCGGTGCCCGAGGACGCCGGCGGCAACTATGCGTCCCGGCGGCGCCGGTTCGTCAGCCTTTGTCGGAAAATCGGGCTGAATCCGGCGTCGGTCGACGCTGCCGCCGAACGCTGCTTCGGATCGCCTGATGTTGTGGAAAAAATACAACACATCGGCGCCTGACGCCTGGCTCGACGCAAAAAGCTGGCGCCTCGCCAAGAGCTTGCCGCTATAGTAATCAGAACTTGGAAATGCCCAAGTTATCGTGAAAAAACCTATTGGAGAATTCCATGCAAAAGAAACTCATCGCTCTGGCCGTTGCCGGCTTGGCTTCGGCCGGCGCCTTCGCCCAATCCAATGTCACCATCTACGGCGTTGCCGACGGCTCCTTCGAATCGGTTTCCGCCAACGGCGCTTCCAGTGGCACCGGCTACGCTTCCCGCACCCGCATCGCCACCAACTCCTCCCTGATCGGCTTCAAGGGCACCGAGGACCTGGGCAACGGCCTGAAGGCCATGTTCCAGGTCGAGAACCAGATTTCCCTGGACGGCCCCGGCGCCAACAACACCAACACCACCAACAACACCAACAGCCAGTCCATGGGCAACGGCTGGAACACCCGCGATACCTTCGTCGGCCTGTCAGGCGGTTTTGGCGCCGTCCTCGCCGGCTACGTCTCCACCCCGCAGCGTTCCACCGCCGCCAAGTACGACCTGATGCCGGGCGCCACCGGCAGCGGCTCCTCCCTGAATATGATCGGCCGCGTGAACCTCGGCGGTGTCGTTCAAGGCGCTGGACTGGGTACCAACACCTTCGCCGCGAGCTCCGGCGACCTCGGCGGCGGGCAGACCCTTACCAACAACGGCGGCACCATTTTCCGTTCCCAGGCTCTGGTCTACGTCACCCCGGTGTTTAACGGCTTCAACGGCGTGATCGCCTACGTGCCGAACGAGAACCGCGACAATACCGCCACCGGCACCGGCTACAAGCGCAATCAGTATGGCTGGAACGCCGCGGCCAACTACGCCAACGGCCCCATCAACGTCTCCCTGGCTTACCTCAAGCTGAACGATATCGGTGCGATCAGCGCGATCGGCGGCGCGGGCGCCCCCTTTAGCGGCGACCAGAACCATACCAACTGGCTGCTCGGCGCTTCCTACGACCTCAGCCCGAGCACCAAGGTGTCCTTCATGTACGACAACTTCAAGGGCAAGCTGGGCCTGAGCGCCGGCGGCGAGGTCGAGGTCAAGCGTAACGCCTTCTACCTGGCCGGCAAGCAGAGCTTCGGCGCCAACGAAATCGTCCTGGCCTACATGAAGAATGGCGACAACAAGGTCAGCGGCCTTGCCGGCAACTTCGGCAATAGCGGTGCCCAGGCCTGGTCGCTGCGCTTGGCCCACAACTTCAGCAAGCGCACCCAAGCTTACGCCATCTACACCCAGATCAAGAACGAATCCAACGCCGTCTATGACTTCAACGCCATCGACTCCGTGGCTCCCGCCGGTACCGGCGGCGGTTTCGGTACCCTCAACGCCGGCGCCGACCCGCGCGTCCTCGGCGTTGGCGTCCGCCACAACTTCTGATGCCGGGAAGGCGAGGGCGGCCGCCGATGATCGCTCTCGCCGCGCTGGTGTATGATTCAACCCCGCGCTCCATAAGGAGCCGGGGTTTTTATTGCATGGGATGGCGGATCTTTCCGCAATTTTAAAAGGAGCAACACCATGTTTAAGAAAATTTTCCCCATATTCCTGTTTGCCGCCTTCAGTGCGTCCACCGCCCTCGCCGCCGGCGAAGAAAACAAGCACATGAGCATGGACCACAAGTCGAGCGCCGCCGAGAAGGCCAAGAAACCCGCCGCGGGCAAGGCCGCCGATAGCGCAGGTGAGGAAAACAAGCACATGAGCATGGACCACAAGCCGGCCAAGTAAAAAACGGTCTGGCGACTGCAGGTCTCAAGGCCCCCACTCGGTGGGGGTCTTGTTTTTTTGCGGCTATTCGGGCATCGAGGTTTTTCATGCAGATCGATATCGGCAAAGTTCCCGACGGGGAAATTCTGGTCTATGAGTACGGGGTCCGCCTGGACAAGGAATCGCAGAAGCTTGCCGGCGACCAGATTACCCTGGCGCGGCGGCTCTATAACGACCTCGTGGCCGCTATACGCGACATTGTCAACGGCCTGCAGGCGTACGTGCTGTCCCAGGCCGGGTCGGCCGCCAACGATCTGCAGCGAAAGATCCTGGCGCTCGGCACGGCATTCGAGGCGGCGCGGGCCCGGGGCGACCGCGAGGCCATGAAGCGGATCGCCGACGAGCGCCGCCCCTTGTGGCGCGAGCTGGGAGACGCCCTCAGGGAAACCCGCCGGGTTCACCGCGCGGCTCTGCAGCGCGACTACCTCTCCCGGATCGGCAAGAATGCGACCTGCGAAACTTACCGGATTCGCTGCCAGGCCGTCGCTGGCGGGCTCGGCTGGGCGACGGCCAACGCCGTGCTGGATGCGGCGCTGATCGCCTTCAGGAAGTCGCTGGCCCACGGGCGGGCGCCGCGCTTCTCCTGCGGCGCCGACAAGGTCCGGGATACGCTGACCCTGCAATTCACCGCCGCCGGCGGTGTCGGCGTCGACGCCTTTCTGACCGGCAGGCATGGCGAGCTGTCGCTCCTACCCACCAACGGCTGCGGCCCCCGCTGCTACGGCGAGTTCAAGTTCCGCCTCGGAACGGCTCGGGCGGCCAGCTACGCGACCGGAACCTGGCAGTACCACCGACCGCTGCCGGCCGGTACGCATGTCAGCGCAGCCAGGCTGGTGCGCCGGCGCATCGGCAAGGATTATCGCTGGTTCGTGCAACTGGTGGTCCGGTTGCCGGCGCCGGTCAGGATACCGTGCGGACAGCGCCAGCCCCTGGTCGCGTTACATTTCGGCTGGTCCGCCGACCTGGCGGGGCGGCGTGTCGCGGGAATCGCGGATGGGCCCAAACCAGAGCTGGCCCGCATCCTGCAGTTGCCCGTCGCGGTTGAAGCCGGCCTGGAACGCGCCGCCGCGATCCAGGGCGAGCGCGACCTGGCCCGCGACGAATTGGTGTCGCGGATCAGGGCCGTCGACTTGGCGGCCATTCCCGTCCCGTTACTCGAAGATATCAAGCTCGTGCGGCGCCTGCCGGTGCAGCATGTCGCCCAGAGCCGCCTGCATCGCCTGTTCTGGCTAAGTCAAAACGAGGGTGTCGAGCTCGCCGGGCTCGCTGCCTGGCGTAACGAGGATCGTCTCCGCTGGCAAGCCGCCGCCCACCTCGGCAAGCGCGCCCGCAATGCACGGCGCGACTTTTACCGCAACGAAGCGCTTAGGCTCGCCTGTAGTTACGACGCCGTGGTCATCCAGCCCCTCGATCTGTCCGAAACTGCCGAGAAGGTCGACGGCCGCACCGGCGAGCCGACTGACATGGCCCGCAAAGCCCGAAGCGGGCGCGTCGTTGCGGCCATCTACGAGTTCGAATCGGCCATCCGCTGGGCCTGTGCCAAGGCAGGAACTGCCCTTCTGGAGCTGATCGGCAAGACGGCAAGGAGATGTTCGCTGTGCGGCGGATCGGTGAGGGCCGCCGGCAAGAACGGCCAAGTGCTTCACTGCAATGCTTGCGGTGCCGACCTCGATCGCAAGATGAATGGCGCCGCCCTCGCGTGGCAGGCGGTTGCCCCCGATCTTGACGGCTGGATCGCCAAATTCCGGAGCGAACAAGAACTGGTCATGCTCGAGAAGCACAAGGCGCTGATCGAGCGCAAGGAGAGGCAGGCGGCGGGCCGCCGCCAAGCGCACGCCTCGCATCCGGATTGAAAAGCGTGACGATCGGATTGCCTGTCATGTATAATCAGGGCTGCACAAGGTGCTGGCTGGCAAACGCGATTCTAGGGCAGTTCCTTGGGCCGAAAGAGTTGGTTTCGCTTGCTATCGTTGGGGTTTGATGCTGGCGAAAGTGTTTGTGCCTGCTGGGTAGCGGTATTCAGGTTTTAATAGCCATCGTCGGGGCTTCGTTCTGGCGACCTTAGTGGTTAGTTTTTGGCTCTGTCTGAATTACAGTAGTTGTAGAGACGATCTATATTGAAAGCATGGTTTTGCCGAAGGAGGTGAATCATGCGGCACGCAGCTTTTATCGAGTTGCTCAATCAAACCAAGCAGCTTGCGTCGGAGCAGCGAAAGCGATTGGTGCAGGACTTGACGGTTCCAGGAGCGGTCAGCGCGGAGCCCTCTGCCGAGCTGATCCCGGCGCCAGTCGGTTGCCCGCATTGCGGCGCCGCAGGTGATCGGCTGGTGTCATGGGGTCAAAGCCACGGGCTCAGACACTACCGTTGTCGGGACTGCGGCCGAACCTTCAACGCCCTGACGGGCAGGGCATTTGCGCAAGCGCGAACAATGGACGCGCTACGCACTGACGCCTTGATCGATGGCGTCAGTCTTCGCGAGGCAGCCCGCCGTTGCCAAATCGACAAGAACACTGCGTTTCGACGGCGCCATCGCTTCCTGCACGATGCGGCCGGGCACCGGGCCGAACACGAGAGAGGGATCGTTGAGGCCGGCGAAACCTTCTTTCTCGAATCCTTCAAGGGCCAGCGGCACTTGAAGTGGTGGAGTCTGTTCGTCCGTCTGGTCAGTCCCGAGGTGCGGCGTGAAGAGATCACCCGCCGGCCATGGCTTATGTCCTCGGTCGGCCGCAAAACCGAACATGCCGGCCAAACGACGATCACGCTCACCGGCCTGCATGCCTATTTCGGCAAGGCCGAACAGGTCCTGATGTGGGGCTCTGCCTGGCTCAAGGGCTGGGTGGCTCTGGCTGCGGAGCAGTCCAACC
>CAMKYP010000252.1 GCA_946477505.1 uncultured Dechloromonas sp.
CGCGCTGTGCCTGAAGTCGGGCAACGCCGCCATCCTGCGCGGCGGCTCGGAGGCCATCCATTGCAACCGCGCCATCGCCCGTCTGGTCCAGGAAGCCCTGCAGGCCGCCGACCTGCCGGCCAATGCCGTGCAGGTCGTCGACATCACCGACCGCGCCGCCGTCGGCGAACTGATCACCATGCGCGAATTCGTCGATGTCATCGTGCCGCGCGGCGGCAAGGGCCTGATCGCCCGGCTGCTCGCCGAATCCCGCGTGCCGATGATCCAGCACCTCGACGGCAACTGCCACGTCTATATCGACGACGACGCCGATCCGGCCAAGGCGCTGAAGATCGTCGAAAATGCCAAGACCCAGCGCTACGGCACCTGCAACACCGCCGAATCGCTGCTCGTCGCCCGCTCCGTCGCCGCCGCCCAACTCCCGGCCATCGCCGCCATGCTCACCGGCAAGGGGGTCGAAATCCGTGGGTGCCCGGAAACCTGTGCACTGGTCAAGGAAGCCGTCCCGGCCAGCGAGGAAGACTACTACACTGAGTTCCTGGCGCCGATCATCTCGGTCAAGGTCGTCTCCGGCATCGACGAGGCCATCGCCCACATCAACCAGTACTCGTCCAAGCACACCGAAGCCATCGTCACCGACAATCACCCGAAAGCCATGCGCTTCCTGCGCGAGGTCGACTCCAGCTCGGTGATGATCAACGCCTCGACCCGCTTCGCCGACGGTTTCGAATACGGCCTCGGCGCCGAGATCGGCATCTCGACCGACAAGATCCACGCCCGTGGCCCGGTCGGTCTGGAAGGCCTGACCAGCCAGAAATGGGTGGTGCTCGGCGACGGGCACGTTCGCGCCTGAGCGCCAGCCGGGGCTGTCCTGCGGACGGCCCCGGCCCACGAAAAGCCGCCCGGCGGCCCGAAAAAAACAGACCGAGGAGAGCGCATGAGCAAACCAACCTTTAACTGGGAAGACCCGCTGCTGCTCGATAGCCAGCTGGCCGCCGACGAGCGGCAGGTGCGCAATGCCGCGCGCAGCTTTGCCGAAAAGGCACTCAAGCCACGCGTACGCGATGCCTTCCGGCACGAGACGGTCGATCCGGCGATTTTCCGCGAGATGGGCGACATGGGCCTGCTCGGCCCGACCCTGCCGCCCCGCTTCGGCGGCGCCGGGCTGAACTATGTGTCCTACGGCCTGATCGCCCGCGAGATCGAGCGCGTCGATTCCGGCTACCGCACCATGCTCAGCGTGCAATCCTCGCTGGTCATGCTGCCGATCTTCGCATTCGGCTCCGAAGAACAGAAGGAAAAATACCTGCCCAGGCTCAGCAAGGGCGAATGGATCGGCTGCTTCGGCCTGACCGAACCCAACTCCGGCTCCGACCCCGGCAGCCTATCGACCCGGGCGCGCGCCGTGCCTGGCGGCTGGCAGCTGTCGGGCAGCAAGAACTGGATTTCCAACGCACCGATCGCCGATGTCTTCATCGTCTGGGCCAAGGACGACAACAACGTGATCCGCGGCTTCATCCTCGACAAAGGCATGACCGGGCTGTCGGCACCGGTCATTCACGGCAAGGTCGGGCTGCGCGTCGCCGTCACCGGCGAGATCGTCATGGATGAGGTCTTCGTCCCGGAAGAGAACCGGCTACCGGGCGTAAACGGCCTGAAGGGTCCGTTCACCTGCCTCAATGCCGCGCGCTACGGCATTGCCTGGGGTGCTCTCGGAGCCGCCGAAGCCTGCTGGCACACGGCCCGCCAATACACGCTGGAGCGCAAGCAGTTCGACAAGCCTCTGGCCGCCAATCAACTCATCCAGAAAAAACTGGCCGACATGCAAACCGAGATCACCCTCGGCATCCAGGGCGCGCTGCGTCTCGGGCGGATGATGGACGATGGCAGCGCGACGCCGGAAATCGTCTCGATGATGAAGCGCAACAGCTGCGGGAAGGCTCTGGACGTCGCCCGCACGGCGCGCGACATGCTCGGCGGCAACGGCATTTCGGACGATTTCGGCGTGATCCGCCACGTGGTGAACCTGGAGGTTGTGAATACCTACGAGGGCACCCACGATGTACATGCACTGATTCTTGGCCGCGCTCAAACCGGTCTATCGGCTTTTTGAATTCATTCGGCATCCGACGGTCAACCGTCAACCCGACTCGACAGGAGGCAACATGAATTCCGTGAACTACCAGGCCATTGTCGCCGCCCCTGGCTTCTGCCTCGGCGTGCAATGCAACGACGACGAGATCACCGGCATCGACTTTCTCGAACCGCGCCCCGAAATCGCCCCCACGACGCCGTTGGCCGCCGAGGCGGTACGCCAGCTCAAGGCCTACATCGCCGATCCGCACTTTGCCTTCGGCCTGCCCCTTCGCCCTGCCGGCACGAGCTTCCAGCGCCGCGTCTGGGAGCAGATTTCGGCCATTCCCACCGGCCAGACGCACACCTACGGCGAGGTCGCCCGCAACCTGAAGAACGCGCCGCGCGCCGTCGGCCAGGCCTGCGGTTCCAACCCCTACCCGCTGGTCGTTCCCTGCCACCGCGTCGTCGCCACCGGCGGCGGACTCGGGGGTTTTGCCCGCGAACGCGGTGGTTTCCTGCTCGACGTCAAACGCTGGCTGCTTCGGCACGAGGGCATCGGTGCCACCCCGGCCAGCTGATCTCGGCGAAATCGACAATTTCTGCGATGCCCTGTGGCTGGAGGATGGCCTCGCCAAGGCAACGCTGGACAGCTATCGCTCCGATCTCGGCCGGCTGGCCGGCTGGCTGGCCGAACAGGCGCATGAATCGCTGCTCGATGTCCGCGAAGCGACGCTGACCGCCTTCATCGCTCACCTGGCGCGACAGACACGAGCCAGCTCCCAAGCCCGTTATCTGTCCACGCTGCGCCGCTTCTATCGCTGGCAGGTCGGGCGAGGCCGCCTGGTCACCGACCCGACGCTGAAACTGGCCAACCCCACCCTGCCCTCGCGCCTGCCCAAGGTGATGTCGGAGCAGCAGGTGGAAGCGCTGCTCGCGGCGCCGGATCTCAACACCCTGCTCGGCCAGCGCGACCGCGCCATGCTGGAAACCCTCTATGCCACGGGCCTGCGTGTCTCGGAACTGGTCAACCTGAAGTTGCACGAAGTGGGGCTGGCCGATGGCGTGCTGCGCGCCCTGGGCAAGGGCAGCAAGGAGCGCCTGGTGCCGCTGGGACAGGTCGCCGTCGACTGGATCGCCCGTTACCTGACTGAAGCGCGACCGGACATCCTCGGCGGCCAGCAAAGCGATGCCCTGTTCGTCACCGCCCGGGGCGGCGCCATGACTCGCCAGGCCTTCTGGCAACTGATCAAGCGCTATGCGCTGGTTGCCGGTATCGACCCGGCGAAGCTGTCACCCCATGTCCTCCGGCACGCTTTCGCCACCCACTTGCTCAATCACGGCGCCGACCTGCGCGTGGTGCAGTTGCTGCTCGGCCATGCCGACATTTCGACCACCCAGATCTACACCCACGTCGCCCGCGAACGCCTGAAAAGCCTGCATGCAGAGCACCATCCCCGCGGCTGAGATGGGGTGCGGCATACAAAATTGCGCTGGCGGCGGCGCCCCCTTCGCTTCCCTCACCCTCCGCTTCCACCTATCATCAAGGTCATCGTGGCCTACCGGAGGAAATCGCCATGTCTAACACGCTACGCTCACTCGGCGCCCTCGCCGGCATCGCCGGCCTGCTGATCTGCCTGTTTGCCGGCGCCCTCCGCCTAGCCGGCCAGCACTGGCTGATGGGCTTCGAAACCATCACCCTGCTCCAAATCGGTATCGGCGGCATGGTGTTTGGGTGTTTCTGCCTGCTGCTCGTCCTGACCGGCCGAGCGAACCCGCCAGCGCCAAATCGCTGAGGGTTTGCCACAATAGCCTTGTCGAATCCCATGCGGCAGCATTTCTATTCTCCGTCCAAACTGCCAGGCAATATCTCGATGCCCACGAATTCACTTCGACAGGACAAATGGCATAGCGTAATCAAGATCGTACTGATCTACGCCGCCTTTGCCGCTGCCTGGATCCTTTTTTCGGACAAGGCCATCCTGCTGCTCACGGCCGATCCGGACGAGATGCTCCGGATCAGCACACTCAAGGGCTGGGCCTTTGTCGCGGTCACCTCCCTGTTGCTCTATTTTTTGCTCAGCCGCTACTGGGGCCAATACAGCAAGGCGATTGCGGAGCAGTTCAATACGCTGAAGCTGGTCGAAACCGTCTCGGATAGCTCGACCGACGCCATATTTGCCAAGGATATCGAAGGGCACTATCTGGTATTCAACCGCGCCGCCTGCCGGTTCGTCGGCAAGCCGGCCAGCGAGGTGATCGGACATGACGATTTCGCCATCTTCCCCCAGGAGCAGGCCAGGGAACTGCTCGACACCAACCGCCGAATCATCGCCAATGGCGTCGTCGAAAACCGCTACGAGCATCTCGACACGCCGGAGGGCCGCAAAACCTTCTATGTCACCAAAGGCCCGCTGTTCGACAATGAAGGAAAGACCATCGGCACCTTCGGCATTTCCCGCGACGTGACCGAACGCATGCTGTTCGAGAACGAATTGCAGCGCCACCGCAAACACCTGGAAGGCCTTGTCGCCGAACGCACGGCCGACCTGGAACAAGCCAAGGCAGCCGCCGAAAGCGCCAGCCTGGCCAAGGGAGCCTTCCTGGCCAACATGAGTCACGAGATTCGCACCCCGCTGACCGCGATCACCGGCCTGGCCCACCTGATCCGGCGGGGCGAACTCTCTCCGGCCCAGCGCGAACAGCTCGACAAGCTGGAAGCTGCCGGCTACCACCTGCTCGAAGTGATCAATGCCATCCTCGACCTGTCGAAAATCGAGGCCGGCCGCCTGACACTGGAGGAATCCCCCGTCTGCATCGCAACCCTGCTCGACAACGTGGCCGCCATGCTGCATGACCGGGCGGCTGCCAAGAATCTGCAACTCCTGATCAGCCACGAGGCACTGCCGAGGCGCCTGCGCGGCGACCCGACCCGCCTGCAACAGACGCTGCTCAACTACGCCACCAATGCCGTCAAGTTTACCGAGCGCGGCAGCGTCACCTTGCGGGCGAGCATCGCGCAGGACTTTGGCGATGCCGTACTGCTGCGCCTGGAAGTCCACGACACCGGCATCGGCATTCCCGCCGAAATTCAGAGCAAGCTATTCCTCGCCTTTGAACAGGCCGACAGCAGCACGACCCGCAAGTACGGCGGCACGGGTCTCGGCCTCGCCATCAACCGCAAGCTGGCGGAATTGATGGGTGGGACCGTCGGCATCGTAAGCACACCGGGCGTTGGCAGCACCTTCTGGTTCACCGCAAGGCTCGCCAAGGACGAGGCCGACGACCCTGTGCCCAGCCCCCCGGACGAATCCCCGGAGATCCGCCTGCGGCGGGCATTTTCCGGAGCGCGCATCCTCCTGGCCGAAGACGAATCGATCAATCGGGAAATCGCCGGATTGATGTTGCAGGATGTCGGCCTGGTGGTCGAGTTGGCGGAAAACGGCGCCGAGGCTCTGGATTTTGCCGCAGCCAAGAAATACGACCTGATCCTGATGGATATGCAGATGCCGCACATGGATGGCCTGGAAGCGACACGCCGCATCCGGCAACTGCCAAACGGTGCCAGCGTCCCCATCGTGGCCATGACGGCCAACGCCTTCGCCGAAGATCGCCAGCGCTGCCTCGAAGCGGGCATGAATGACTTCATGAGCAAGCCCTTCGAGCCCGGACATTTCTACGCCACGCTACTGAAGTGGCTCACCCCCGCTACCGACACGCCATGAGCAAGACCGAACACGCCCCGGAAACTCAGGCCACCAAGTTCCTCAAGACCCACAAGATACCCTTTTCGACGCATCTTTACGCCTACGAAGAACACGGCGGCACCAAGGTATCGGCCCGTGAGCTGAATGTGGATGAGCATGCCGTGGTCAAGACGCTGGTCTTCGAAGACGAGAACGCCAAGCCGTTGATCGTGC
>CAMKYP010000253.1 GCA_946477505.1 uncultured Dechloromonas sp.
GTCGGCACGCTTGGCCAGGCGTGCCGCGCTTCATTTTGTCACCGCTTCTAAAGCGGCTTGACTGGAATGCAGAGCTGGCAGGTGAATATCCCGGTCGCCGGATCGTACTCGGCGTCGACCGGGTAGTGCTCGAAGAACGGGCGGCTGTCAATCTGCAGGCCGCTGCCGGGCAGCCAGTCGCGCAGGAACTCGGTCCACGCCCGGCCGATGCCCGGGCCGTCGCCGCGGTAGGCAGCGAGCGCGTAGCGTCCGCCGGGCAACTGGGCGACGCCGGCCTGGCCGCGCGGGTGGAAATCGGCGGGAATCTCGACGCAGGCATCGTAGCGGCAGTTTGCGGCGGCGGTGATGCCCGGGTCGTCGTGGCCGATGCCGTAGCACGGGCGGCCCTCAAGCTGGTTGGCGTGCATCCAGGGCATGAATTGCTGCTGCCAGAAGGCGGCGACCGACGGGCCGTAGGGGCCGATATGCCGCAGGTAGGCGACGCGGGCCGGGGGCAGGGTGGCGAGGGTGACTTGCATGGTGAACTCCTCAACGGGCGTGTTGGTGAGTTCGGGATTGTCATGTCCTGCCACGTTTATATCCTGATCCGGCTTGCGCAAGAGCTGATCGGGATTGCTGCGGCGGCGGACGTTCAGCAGTTCGGTGTTCCAGCGGCTGGCCGTGGTCGCCCGCCAGGCGCTCGGCGTTTGCCCGAAGTGCGTCTTGAATGCACGGGCGAAGGCTTCGCCGGAGCCAAAGCCGACGCTCAGTGCAATGTGCAGGATCGGTTGCTGCTGGCCGGCCAGCCGGACAGCAGCAATTTCGAGACGGCGGCGGCGCACGTAGTCGCCCAGCGTCTCGCCCATCCAAGCCGTAAAAAACCGGTGAAAGTGGTACGGCGAGAAATGGGCAACCGCTGCCAGCGGCGCGACCTCCAGCGTTTCGTCGAGGTGGGCGTCGATATGGTCGAGGACGCTGTTCATCCGCTGCGTATAGGCAGCCAGTGGTGCCGGGCGCTCAGGGCGGACGCTCTCGGCGCGGACGCGGCGGCCGAGGCGGCGGGGCGTTACGGGCATGTCAGCTGCGTGTGGCGGGGCTGTCGAAAAGCATGCTTACCCCTTGCGCCGCCAGACTTGCCAGCGCTCGCGGCCGGCGAATACGGGGATCGAGTCGGCTACCGGGCGGTCTTCGATACGTTCGAAGGCCGGCTGCAACAGGGCGTCGAGCTGTTCCGACAGGATACCGAAAGGCGGCCCCTTGAGCTGGTCGCAAACGAAGAAGTAGCCGGCCAGCAGCCCGCCGGTCGGCAGCAGTTCGGCGACGCGCCGGCCCCAGTCGTCCCACAGCTTGCGCGGCAGGGCGCAGAGGAAGGCGCGTTCGTAGATCAGGTCGAGTGGGTTTGGCGCCTGCCATTGGAAGAAGTCGGCGCACACCAGATCGACCGGGGCGTCACCGAGAACGGCGCGGGCTGCTTCGATAGCCGCCGGCGAGAAGTCAAGGGCGGTAACCGGCCAGCGGAGGGCGGCGAGACGAGCGGCTTCCCAGGCGCTGCCGCAGCCAGGGATGAGCGTGCGCAGCGGTGCTCTCTGGCGATCGACGAAGGCGGAAAAATCACCGGGTACCTTGCCTGCGTCCCAGGGGGTGGTGCCGGCGCCGAAGCGCTTGCACCAGAAGTCCGGGTGTTCCGGGCGCTGGTCGGCGGATTTTTCGGCGGGAGAGGTCTCGATGTTTTGGGTCATTTCCGCAGTTTCTTGCTGGCGTTGTCGATGCCATCGTCGAGATAGCTTTGGTAGAAATCGGGCAGGCGGGCACCGACGATGGGATCGGCGAGTTGTCGGCCGTCCGGTCCGTAGAAGGCGACTACCGGCACCAACTTGATCTTTGCGTTGCGGGCGAAGTCGGCATGGGTGGTTTTTTCCCCGCCGAAGCCGGTCAGGGCGGCATCGCTGTCCTGGCGGATTTCGCGAATGACCGGGCGGTTGCCATTGCGTGCCTGGCGGGCCATCGGCTGCAGGTAGTCGCGCTTGATGGCCGTGCAGAACTTGCAGTCGTCGCGGCTGAAAATGACGATCAGCGGCAAGCCGGCCCCGGCCGCCGCAGCTGACTCGGCGCGCAGGTCGCGTGCCGGCGGAACACCGGATGGATCAAGAGCGGCAGCGGGGGCGCATGCTAGAATCAGCCCTCCCAACAGCCCTGCCAAGTGACGCACCATGTCCGTTCCTTCCAAAATCGTCATTGCCTCTCGCGAATCCCGTCTTGCCATGTGGCAGGCCGTTCATGTCCAAGGCCGCCTGTCCGAACTCAACCCGGGGGCCGAGGTTGTCATTCTAGGCATGACCACCAAGGGTGACCAGATTCTTGACCGCCCGCTCGCCGAAATCGGCGGCAAGGGGCTGTTCATCAAGGAACTCGAAGTCGCCATGCAGGAAGGCAAGGCCCACCTTGCCGTGCATTCGATGAAGGACGTGCCGATGGTCATGCCGGAGGGCTTCGTGCTGGCCGCCATCTCGGCCCGCGAGAATCCGCGCGATGCTTTCGTCTCGAACAAATACAACGGCCTCGACGAACTGCCGGCCGGCGCCGTCGTCGGTACCTCCAGCCTGCGCCGCGAAGCCATCCTGCGCGCCAAGTATCCGCAGCTGGTGATCAAGAGCCTGCGCGGCAACCTCGATACCCGCCTGCGCAAGCTGGATGCCGGCGAGTACGACGCGATCATCCTCGCCGCCGCCGGCCTGATCCGCCTCGGCCTCAAGGAGCGCATCAAGGCCGTGCTGACGCCGGAGCAGTCGCTGCCGGCGCCGGGGCAGGGCGCGCTGGGTATCGAACTGGTCGATGGCGATGCCGCCATGGCCGGCATCGTGGCACCGCTCAACGATGCCGAGACGGCCCACTGCGTCAAGGCCGAACGCGCCTTCTCGCGCGCCCTCGGCGGTTCCTGCCAGGTGCCGCTGGGCGGCTACGCCGTGATCGACAACGGCCAGCTATGGCTGCGCGGGTTTGTCGCAACGGCCGACGGCAAGGAAATGGTCAGCGGCGAAGTGCGCGGCGAAGTTGGAAAAATCGCGGGTGACGACGAAGCGCTGGGCCTCCGGCTGGCTGCCGAGCTGCGTGCCAAGGGTGTCGACGCCATCCTGGAAAAGCTCGCCCACTGCAAATGAGTGCGAGCGGCCCGCTGGCCGGCCGGACCATCGTCGTGACCCGGCCGCAGGCGCAGGCGGCACCGCTGGCCGAGGCCATTGCGGCGGCCGGCGGTAATCCGCTGATATTTCCCCTGCTCGAGATTGCCCCGGCGAGCGACCCGCAGCCCTTGGTCGATGCGGTTCAGCGGCTGGCCGATTATGCGCTGGCCGTATTCATCAGCCCGAATGCCGTCGACTATGCATTGCCCGCAATTCTCAAGCGCGGCCCCTGGCCGGCCGCCCTGTTATCGGCGGCCGTCGGCCAGGGAACGGTCAGGGCGCTGGCGGCGCATGGTGTGACGGGATGCATCGCGCCGACTGAGCGTTTCGATTCGGAAGCTCTGCTCGAGCTCCCCGCATTAGCCGATGAGCGGGTCGCCGGGCGCCGCGTCGCTATTTTCCGCGGAGACGGTGGTCGTGAACTGCTCGCCGATACCTTGCGCGAGCGCGGCGCAACGGTGGATTGCGTGACGTGCTACCGCCGCTCCGGGCCTTCCGCCGGCTTGGCGCCGCTGTTGTCGGCTTGGCAGGAGGGGCGCCTCGATGCGCTCACGGTGTCGAGCAGCGAGGGCTTGCGCTACCTGGTCGAACGGCTCGATGACGAAGGCCGTGCTTTCCTGCAAGCTACTCCGCTGTTCGTACCGCATTTCCGGATCGCCGAAAACGCCCGGGCTTTGGGTTTAAGCAACATTATCCTCACCGCTGCCGCCGATGCCGGCATTCTTGCCGGCTTAGGTGCTTATAATTGGCCGAAATGATGCCAGAAAACGATACTCCCCCCCTCCAGAATCCTGCCTCCGAGCCGCTTTCGACACGCCGTTCCGGCCGTTTCGGACTGAGCCTGGCCGTTGCCGTCGCCGCTTTGGCACTGGCCGGCTGGCAATGGTTCGAAACCCGCCAGAAACTCGCCGACCTGCAGCAGGAGGTCAGTCGCCAGTTGGGCGACTTCGATACCGGCCACAAGGAAGAGCGCGGCGCGCAAAAGCTGACGCGCGAGCAGCTCGAGGTCTTGCAGACCAAGCTGGGCGCCTTTGAGAGCCGCTTCGCCGAATTCCAGGCGCAGACCGAGGCGCTCAAGGCGCTGAACCAGGATATCGCCCGCGGCCGAGAGGAAGCGACCTTGCTCGAGGTCGAGCAGGCGATTACGCTGGCCGGCCAGCAATTGCAACTGGCCGGCAACGTGCCGGTCGCGGTGCTTGCCCTGCAGACGGCCGATTCGCGCCTGGCGCGCCTCGACCGTCCGGCCCATCTGCCGCTGCGCAAGGCGCTGGCCAGGGATCTCGAGCGCTTGAATGCGCTGCCTTTCGTGGATATGCCTGGCGTCAGCCTGCGTCTCGAACAGTTGATCCACGGTATCGACAAGCTGCCCCTGACCGCCTATGGGCGTCCGCTGGAGAAGAAGGAAGCACGGAAGGAAGCCGCGCCCGCCGTTCCGTGGTGGCAGAGTACCGGCGGCGAGATTTGGCAGGAACTGAAAGGGCTGGTCCGTATCCAGCGCTTCGACCGCGAGGATCCGGCGCTTCTCGCCCCGGGCCAGGATTATTTCCTGCGCGAAAACCTCAAGCTGCGCCTGCTCAATGCCCGTCTGGCCCTGTTTTCGCGCGATCAATGGACTTACCGCAACGAGCTGAAGGTCGCCCAGGAATGGCTGGGCAAGTACTTCGATACCAATGACAAGGCGGTTGCCTTGGCCCAATCGACGTTGCGCCAGATGTCGGCGGCAGAGATCAATGTCGAGCTTCCGAATTTGAACGATACCCAGGCCGCCTTGCGTAGCCTGCGCCAGGGCAGGGACAAGCGGTGAGAGGACTGTTCTGGGTCGTTGCCCTCTTCGCGGTTGCGGTTGCGGTCGCCCTTGGCGCCCGCCTGAACGACGGTTACCTGCTGTTCGTGGTGCCGCCGTGGCGCGCCGAGATTTCGCTGAACCTGTTTGTCCTTCTCCTGTTTGGGCTTTTCCTGGCCTTCTACGCGGCGATGCGCGTGACCTTGGCGACCTTCGGGTTGCCGAAGCGGGTCCGCGACTATCGTGCCCGCCGCCAGCGCGATCAGGCCGGGCAGGTATTTCAGGATGCCGTGCGTCTGCTTTTCGAGGGGCGTTTCGGGCAGGCCATGAAGCGGGCCGGCGAAGCGCATGGGGCTGGTACGGCGCCCGGTCTTTCGGCGTTGATTGCCGCTCGTGCCGCCCAACGCATGCGCGAACCGGAAAAGCAGCAGTACTGGCTGGAGCATGCCCGGACCGACGATCCGCGCACCGAGGCGGCGACCTTGATGCTCGATGCCGAAATGGCCAACGAGGAACGCCGTTTCTCCGATGCCTTGGATGCCCTGGGGCGTCTGCAGGGCAAGCAGGGGCGGCATATCGCAGCCTTGCGCCTGGAGTTGCGGGCGCGTCAGGGGAGCGGCGACTGGGATGGCGTCCTCAAGCTGGTGCGCCAGTTGGCCAAGCGAGACGCGCTGCCGCCGGAAGTGGTCGTGGAAATCCGTACACAGGCGCATCTGGCCAACATTGCCAAGCGCCGCAGCGATCAGGGACAACTGGTTGCTTACCTGCGCGGTCTGCCGGAAGAGGAGCGTGGCCGGCGCGTGTCGCTGGCGGCGGCCAAGGCACTGACTGCGCTCAACGCCGAGGGTGAGGCGCAGAAGCTGATCGAGGCGGCGCTCGACAAGGCGGGTAGCGATGCTTGGCAATCGGAACTGGCCGCCATTTATGGCCGTTTGTCGGGCGGCGACCAGACGGCCCGCATCGCCAAGGCGGAGGGCTGGCTGCTGCATCATCCGGATGATGCCGTGCTGCTCCTCGCGCTGGGCCGGATGTGCCAGCGCC
>CAMKYP010000254.1 GCA_946477505.1 uncultured Dechloromonas sp.
AGGACGGTGCGACGATTGATGCCAAGGGGCTTGTTCCCGAGAAACTCGCAAAGCTTCTTGAACAAAATCTTGCCGATTTGGTTAGCTAGTGAGACGAATTTTTGGGAGCTTCGGATTTTCCAGTGGACGCTAGGGCTGGAAAACCACCTCCCGACAAAATAGCCTTCGGATTTTATGTAATGATCAGCACATGTTGCGTGCGGTAACAATCTCGTAAAACCGGTATTGTTATCCACACGCAACAACTTCTGTGTTGCGTACGATATCGGTGGAATCTGTCCTGGTGCAACTGAGGCAAAACTGAAATCTATCCTTAACTGCACGCCCTCCATTTGGAGTGTGCCGGGCATTTTCATTTCCGCAGATCAACCACCTTAGGTTTGGCATTCACCTGCTGCTGTAACTGAGCAATCACCTCATCCCGGATGCGCAGCAATTCCTCAAGTTCCTTGTTCCGGGCATCCAGCCGGTAATTAATCCTGGCCAGCGCTGCCACTTCGGCTTGGGCTTCCTCGACCATGGTGCGGTATTCCTTCAACTTGGCTTCCGTCTCCGCCAAGGCTGACCTACTTTCCTTAAGTTGCGCCCGAGGCGTCGTGTCGTTGATGCGGCGAATCTCGCTCAGTACCGGTTCGTGGAAGCGGTATAGGGTGGCCCGATCCACGCCAGCTTCCTTGCATACCGAGGCGGCGGTCAGCTTGGTGCCCTTGGGCACCTTTTGAGGATTTCCATTCACCAGGCGCCGGACGGCCAATTCCAGCTTCTGCCGGGTTTCCTTGACGGAATCCCGTCCATGGGCGGCCAATGCTTCGATGCTCGCTTCGGGAACGCCGGTCATGCGACCACCTCCTGTCCGTCTAGTCGGTGCAGCACCTTCTCTGCGTAGCCAATGATTTGCTGCGACCGCGCCCGACCGCCTGGCCCCATGTCATCCAGGGCGAGAGCTTGCCGCTGCTGTTCCAGAATGCCCTCCCATACGGGCCGATGCTCGGGACCGATGATGCCGTAGTTGCAATCAACGCACATCTGCGCTTCGAATACGCACAGTCCACCGCAGCCGGTGCCCTTGGCATTGCCGACGCACCAGGAGTGGCCCGTGCCGTTCAGGGTGATGGTGCCGGCGTATTCTCGGATCAGTTCTTCCTTGTTGGCTGCGGTACGAACAGATGAGCGCCAGTCGCTCAGCCAGTGGCTCCCGTTGGCGAGCGGGGCGTCAGAGTCCAGGTAGCCGGTCATGATCTCCGACTGGCGCCCAAGTTTTTCCTTGGCAACCATTTCCAGAAGCTCAACGTCGGACTCGAAGTCATCGGTCGCCCCGTCAGCGTAATAAGTCGTCATGTCCAGACTCCAGTGCCCGAAATGGTCGCGGAGCGTCAGCAGGTCACCCAACTCAGAACGGGCCACGAAATAGGCATAGGTTCGGCGGAATTGGTGGGTATGCAGCGGATAGGGGCGGAGGCCATCGCCGAGAATGGTGTTATCGGCGCAAAACCGCTTCAATTCATCGTTCATGGCACTGCCCGAGACAACCGCGATTTCACCACGATTACTTCGCAGGAAGAGCTTGCTCCTGAACTTGCAGACAGCATGGAGCCTTTTCGTCAATCGCGCCTTCTCTTTGGCAATAGTATTGGGGAGCCTGGCCAGAAGTTCGCGCTCTTCTTGCCGTAGTTGCTCCCGAAGCGGCGCGGTGAGATGGCTGAGGACCGCCACGGCCTCCGCAACAATAGCCGGGACCAGCCAACGATGCGGCCGGACCCCAGTCTTGTAGATGGTGCCATGGAGCCAACACACATCCATGCTGTCATCCTTGCTTCTTCCCCTAGCAATACACCCTTCCTCGATAGACATTGCCTCGGAATCACGGATACCGGAGAACATCGCAATCACAACGAAGCAAGCGGTACGGAGCTTGACGAACTCGGTGGTATTTACATCACTGGTGCTATCCACTACCTCCGAAGCTTCGCTGCGGAGTGCCGCGAGAATCGCGGGTGCGCGATTCCGAATGTAATCGATGGCAACGTCCGCGAGTTTGGACATAACGGTATCGGGAATGATCTCAGTCTTTGGCTTGCCGAAGTCTCCATGCTTCTTCAATCCGGCCAGCGAAATAGCTGACTCGAAGGGCCAGGGCGGCAATTGAAGGGCATCATTGATATTGCCTCGCTGGAAATGCAGTTGCTCAACCAGGGATAACCGGCCAGTAACCGTTGCCGGCGATGCTGGCTTACCGCTTTTCCCCTGCTTGGCGAACGGAACATAGTCGAGCGCCCGTCCGTCCATATCTGAAAATCGTGATAGGCCGTTGGCCACCATCCAATACAACAGCGGGCGTAGTGCGGTAACCCTGGAGATGAGAGAGGTAAATATGGGACGTTTGCTCCCGGCATATGGCGTCACAAACAGCGACCAGATGAAATCCCTCGATGATTCCAGCAATGCAGCATTCGCCGGGTCGGTCAACCGTGTCCCGTTGGGCAGCGTGATGTTCCAGTCAATCAGCTTTTGCGCAGGCCGAAGATTTTCTTGCGGGATGTAAGGGTAGAAGTCCCACACGTTGTCACCGAAGCGACTGACCACCAAGGGTGTTTCGTCAGGCAACAGCACAATCGAGACCGGCCTTTCGCGTTTTTCCGCCGAATGAACAACAGTCAACGGGCGAAGATCAAGCAGGCGAACTGTCATAGCAAGGGGCCTTTCCAGGTGGGGTGCGGCGTGCTTCGCGCCCTGGCTCGGGCTTCCTCCACCTTGTTCGCCGAGAACAATGGTGCGATGTCGGCGTCGATCCGCCGAATGATGGGGCTATAGGTTTTCAGCCAATGGGCAGCGTTTATTTTTGAGCGCTCGGCAATGAGCCGGTAGTAGAAGCTGAACAGTCGCCACAGGTCGTCCTCGAAGACGCACATGCTGGGGCACTTAAAGCAGGCGAAGAACTTCTTGCAGACTGATTCGTTCTCCCGAAACGGATTCTTGCAGCGGGCGATGCCCGTATTGTAGCCACCCGAGAGGAGGTCTTTCACGTCCTGCAACGGAATCTTGCCGTCCGCCGCCACCAGCACCTTGCCCTCGATCTCCTGGCTCGTGAAGACGCCAACCAAGGCATCAGCCACCAATGCATGATCCCGCTCGGCCTCGGGTGGAGCATCCACATAATGGCGGGCCGTGGTAGTCACCTTGGTGTGCCCAAGTGCCTGCTTCACCTTGCGAATATCCCGGCAGCGCCGGTACAACTCCGTTGCAAAGGTGGGCCGAGCACGGGACATATTCAGCGTAATCGGGTTGCCGGCATCATTGACCAGTGCGTGCCGTTTGCTGAAATCGCGCAGCGCTCGCGCAACCCGAGTCCCATCGAAGCGCACGACACCAGAATTCAACTTGGACCGAACCTGCATTCGTACCAACAAAACAAAATTCCGATCCTCAACTTTAGCCTCCTCAATCAAAGGAGAGGTTATCGCACAGAGATATCGGAAGTGTTCGCCGATGTTTGCCGGAATGGCCGTCAGCATACGCTTCCCAGATTCGTTCTCGGCGGCCACTATCGAGGTTGCCTGGCTGGACCACCCACGGCGTTTGTAGGTGACAAGCAGTTCTCTATCTTCGATGGGATGCTTCTGTAGGCTGTCACGGTGCAAATCAAGCAGCGACTGGAGATTGCGGCCGGTGGCGAAGCCAAGAATGAGGATATGAACGGCAATCACTTGGTCGTAGGACAGCGCATGCTCCTGATTGCCGTGGATCACCTGCAAATCGTTATGCAGGGCAGCCAGGATGCGCTTGTGTTCCGCGACCGAATATGCCTCTCGACTAGGCATTAATCGATCAGCGTTAGGGAATGGATTTCGCGGGAAATCTAATTTTTTGCTAACCGCAGCCGAGTTTCTTTCCTGCCGGTTCCGAAGCAACGTTTTTACGTGATTAAAAGCTATCTTGCGTGCAGCCAGAGATAGGGGCTGCCCTTTTCTATTGCCACGCAAGGCTGGCTGTAATTCGAGCCAGGCCAAAAACTGGTCAACGACACTTCGATCAACCTGTGAGAGTAATGTGATGTTATCGACAGTCGGATCTGTGTCCTTCAAATAGCGCCAAAAACACTTGTATCCGGTGTTAAACATGCTTTTTAGCGTCGTCCCGACAAACTCAGTTCTGAGGCTCCAGAAAGCATCTCTCAAATGCCCAACAATCTCGTCTCGCCCACAACCAAGGTGCTCCGTAAAGTCAAGGATAACCTTGCCATGGTGAGGGCAATCAACGGTGAGCTTCCACCCTGGCGGCATATCCACTACGCGGTCGCCGTCCATGATTAGGTTGACCCTGCGGTCGAGCTTCTGTCGTTTAATGGCCATCGCGTAACACCCGGCAAATGTCAGCCTGGAAACCGTCCGCGTCGTCGTGCTGAACAAGATCGGCAGCGTGGATATATTTCTCGGTAGTGGTGATCGAACTATGTCCCATGCGGTCCCTGACCCAGAGCAGCGCCTGACTTTGAGTCTTAACGCGACTTATGCGTAGCAGTTCGTAAGTGCCAAATGTGTGCCGTAGCATGTGAGGGTGGCATTTGATTCCAGTCTTCTCACTGAACCGGCGAAACGCATTATTCAACCCGGTCAATGACAGCGCCTCGCCATCTTCGGAGAGAAATAAGCAGGTGGTTTCCTGCCCATGAGTGCGCTTATGCTTGACTAGCAGTTTCGGCCATTCAAAGGTGAAGTAGTGGTACAACGCCGCGGCTAAAT
Source organism: uncultured Dechloromonas sp. (assembly GCA_946477505.1). Lineage (GTDB taxonomy): Bacteria > Pseudomonadota > Gammaproteobacteria > Burkholderiales > Rhodocyclaceae > Azonexus. Next base: position 4,740 of record CAMKYP010000254.1, read on the forward strand.
CGTAGGGCAGCATGACAGTGCGCTCCTTGTCACCCTTGGTCGGCGTCAGCGCCGGATCAAGGATCATGGCGATCTGTTTCGCGGGGTCTCGGCCCGCTGGGTTTGGCAGTACCCGGTAATCAAAGCCGGCGACCTCCTCGCGGCGCATCCCGGTCAATAGCATCAAATACCCCATCAACTTCAGGCGATAGGGGGTCATGGACTCCAAAAAGGTCTTGGCCTGGTCCAGATGCAAGAATTTCGGCAAAGACTTGTGGGCGCGCACAGTCAATTCGTTGGCTTCGAACCGCCCGCCCGATGCATCGACATGGGCAAGGAATCCCTGCGGCTTGGAAACCCATATTTCCTCCTTCGAGAAAGGTATGGCGTGGGTGATTCCCTTCTTCAAGGCCCAGTCGTAGAAGGTGTCGACACAGCGGAGCCGCTGATTGACCGTGCCGCGCTTGCAGCCACGCTCCAGCATGGCGTCCCGCCAGGCGCCGATTTGCGTCTGGTTAACGGTATCCCAGGCCAGGTCGTTGCCCTCCAGGAAAGCAAAGAACTCCAGAAGGTCATTCCCGTAAGTTCGCCAGGTCTTCTCGGAGCGTGTCCGTCCCTTGACGGTGGCCACGTAGCGCAGGTAATCGTTGGGCGCCGAAACCAGTTCCATCTCGGCATCACAGAGGAAAGGGATGTTGGGGCGAGGACGCCCGGCAACCATGAAGCTGGCGTCGGTGTAAAAGAGTTTCATCAAAGCCCCTTCTGCCGCAAATAGGCCACCGCACCCCGAAAATCCGTACCGAAGAGATGGCTGGCCAGATCAACTGCACCGCCACCACCTTTCTCGGCACGGGTGTCGAAGAACTTGGTGCCGGTCAACAAAAGTTCAAATTCCCGGCCTCGCACCGTGGCATGCCAGCGTTCCGTACGGGCATCTTTCACCGGGACAAACGAAACATCCTTCTTGGCATGGTCGGCCAGCGCTGCCAATGCCCGGCTTGCCGCCATGGTGCGCCACCTACCCAGATCGGATTCCTCGACTCTCCCCATCTCGTCTCCATATACCGCAGCTACTCGGCTTTCAAAGAAAGCCAGCTACTCAACACCAATCACTGTAGCATATGGATTATGCTGCGCAACACTCTATTGGTTATTTACCGGAGTTTGCGGTGGACGGGGTGTGTTACGTCCCATGAATCGCCCCGGGAATTGAGGAGGCTCCATTACCTGAGAGAATGGAGCCATGAT
>CAMKYP010000255.1 GCA_946477505.1 uncultured Dechloromonas sp.
GAGAACCAGCACGTTGGCCGGCTTGGCAAACAGCCTGGCCAGCAGCAGGCGATTGCGCTCGCCGCCCGACAGCGAGCTGACCGGCGAACGGGCGCGTTCCGGGGCGAACAGGAAATCTTCGAGGTAGCCGATGACATGCTTGCGGGCGCCGCCGATCTCGACATAGTCGGAACCCGGCGAAATCACATCGGCCAGCGTCGAATCCGGATTGAGCTGGGTACGGAACTGGTCGAAATAAGCGACTTCCATTTTCGTACCTTGGCGGACACTGCCGGAATCGGGCTGCAGTTCGCCGAGGATCAGGCGCAACAATGTCGTCTTGCCGGCACCGTTAGGGCCGATCAGGCCGATCTTGTCGCCGCGCTGGATGCGCGACGAAAAATCACGAACGATCTGGCGCTGGCCAAAAGCCTTGTTGACATGTTCCAACTCGGCCACCAGCTTGCCGCTTTTGTCGCCGGCATCAAGTTGCAGATTGACCTTGCCCATGCGCTCGCGGCGCGCCTGGCGTTCGGCGCGCAGCTTGTCGAGGCGCTGGACGCGGAAGACGGCACGCGTGCGCCGCGCTTCGACGCCCTTGCGTATCCACACCTCCTCTTCCTTGAGCAGCTTGTCGGCGCGGGCGTTGGCCAGCGACTCCTCGTGCAGCATGGCTTCCTTGCGCTGCTGGTACTGCGTGAAGCTGCCGGGAAAACTGGCCAGCTTGCCGCGATCGAGTTCGACGATGCGCGTGCAAACGCGATCAAGGAAGGAACGATCGTGGGTGATGAAGAACAGGCTGACGCCGCTTTCGATCAACAGGTTTTCCAGCCATTCGATGGCGGCGATGTCGAGATGGTTGGTCGGCTCGTCGAGGAGCAGCACCTCGGGCGCCACGGCCAGGGCCTGGGCCAGCGCCAGGCGCTTCTTCTGGCCGCCTGACAGCGAACCGACGCTGGCTTCCGGATCGAGCCCGAAGCGGTCGATGACACGCTCGGCCTGTGCCTCGTAAGCCCATGCGCCACGCGCTTCGAGTTCGTGTTGCAGGGTGTCCATGCGCGCCAGCAGCACATCGTGGTCGCCCTGCCCTTCGCCCAACTGGTGCGAAACATCGTGGTATTCGGCGAGTAGCGCCGAGGTTTCGCCCATGCCGGAAACCACCGCCTGGAAAACATTCATCGCCGGATCGAAAGGCGGCTCCTGCGGCACGTAGCCGACGCGGATGCCGGGCTGCACCCAGACCTCGCCGTCGTCCAGCCGGCCCTTGCCGGAACCGGCCGCCATTGCGGCCAGCAGTGAGGATTTGCCGGTGCCGTTGCGGCCGATCAAGGCAACGCGCTCGCCCGGGTCGAGCTGAAAATCGGCATGATCGAGAAGCGGCACATGGCCGTAGGCAAGGCAGGCGTCGGTTCCTCAGGTTGTAAAATGCGCTTCTTCCCAACGCGGCGCCCCGCAGGGCGCCGCGTTGGGAAGAAGCGCATTTTACAACCTGAGGAACGATCAGGTCTCGAAGCGCGACAACTGCGCCTGCAGTTCGGCCGCCAAACGCAAGAGATTCTGCGCTCGCTCGCTATTCAGCGCGGCCCGGTTGCTGCTGGCCGCCGCGGCCTGGGCGATTGTCTCGACCAGGCGCGCAATTTCCTGGCTGGCCGAGCTTTGCTCCCGGGCGCTGTCGGCGATGCCATGCACCACATCGACCGTCTCCTGGGCACGCTGGTCGATGGCTTCGAGGGAATCCCCGGCCTCGCGGGCCATCTCGACGCTACCGCTCATGTTGGCACTCAAGGCCTGCATGCGGCCGACGGCACGTCCGGTTTCATCGAGAATGGCGGATACGGTGGTCGCGATCTCCTGCGTGGACAGCGAGGTTCGTTCGGCGAGCTTGCGTACTTCGTCGGCCACTACGGCAAAACCCCGGCCCTGCTCACCGGCCCGCGCTGCCTCGATCGCCGCGTTGAGCGCCAGCAGATTCGTCTGATCCGCGATTTCACGGATAACACCAACCACGCTTGAAATCTGCTTGGAGCGCTCACCCAAGGACTCGATCAAGGCTGCCGAGTCGGTGATGTCCGATGCCACACGCTCCAGATCGTCCATGGTGCGATAAACGACATCGCGCCCGGACGCCGTGACCGCTTTGGCTTCTTCGGATATCCGGGCAGCGTGATTGGCATTGTCGGCGACCTGCGTCACGCTGACCGACAACTCCTCGACCGATGCGGCAATACCCGTTGCCGAAGACGATGCTCGCGCCGACGATTCCCGGCCTGCGCTCGCTGCTTGCTGCAGTTCGTTGGCCGCCGCACCGACCGCCGACGAAGTCTGGGAAACGCCCTGCACCAGGGCGCGCATGTTGTTCGCCATGTGGTTGAAGGCCTGGCCGATGACATGAACCTCGTTGCGGCTGTTCGGTTCGGCCCCATGAACAACGGTACGCAGGTCGCCCCCGGCCATGCGTTCGACCTCCTGGACCATCTGCTTCAACAGGCGCAGACGGGTGCTGACCAGCACAAATATCATGGCCGCCAGCAGCAGGGCAGCCAGGCCGCTGGCCACGATCAATGCATTGCGCAAGGCCCGGCTTTCCTCAAGATACTCGTCCAGCCAACTGCCAGTTGCCACGGTCCAACCCCATGCCGCAGAAGTCGCCGCGACAACGATCTTGTCACGTGTCACCCCGGCGCTGTCGGCCAATGGGTAGCGGAACACGCCACTTTTGTTCGCCAGAACCTGCCGCAACACGCTCTTGGTCGTCTCCGGGAGATCGAGTTCGCCGATCTGTTTTTCCTGGAACTTGGGATGCATCACGAACTCGCCGATACCCTTTTCGTCGGTGGGCCGGGCGATATAGACGTATCCTGTCTTGCCGGCAACGATCGAACCGAACTGATCGCGAATGCGCTTGAGCTCCCGGTCGAGGGAAATGCGGACCGAATAGGCCAACCAGGGTTTGCCGTCAGCACTCTTGATATGCCTGACGGTACTGAAGTTGTATTTTCCGCCGCGAATGGTCAGGCCCTGATAGTTTTCACCGGCCAGCAACGCCTTGGTCACGGGATCGCCATCGGCAATCGGAACTCCGCTCATTGACTTGCCATCCTTGTCTTTCAGCAGGGTCGCCAACCGATAGACCTTGTTGTCGCGAATCGCCAGAAAAGCCGCTTCGCTTCCCGTCAGGTCACGAAAAGCCTTGAGTACCCGATCATTTCCATTCAGCACTTCATTGCCGAGCCTGATCGTCGGCAAATCGACATCGCCGGTCCTGGTCAAACCAACACCGGCCTCCGGCTGCGCTCCGGCATACTTGAGAAAAAACTGTGCTTCGGCATCGCCGCGGACCTTGACCGAGTCGTAAAGCGCATCGAGGCTACCGGCCATCAGCCTGGCCTCGTTTTCGAGATTGCGCTCGGTCACCGCAATGGCAGTACTGTCCGCCTTGTTCTGGACAATCAGCGTCAATGCCGAAAAAACAACGACCAGCGCAGTGATCGTCGCCATGATCAATTGCTGTGCAATTGGGCGTCTTGCGAAACCGCTCGTCATGTCACGCGAGCCTCTCTCGTTGTTATCTTTGGTCAATCTATCACATTGGCTCAGGCACCGGTACAATGCGCACCTTCGGCGCGTCTCCATAGTTAAATGGATATAACGGCTCCCTCCTAAGGAGCAGTTCCTGGTTCGATTCCGGGTGGGGGCGCCAAGAATCCTTCCAACAGAGTCCGACAAAATCCATAACCCAGCGTAAACGCTGGTTTTTTTGTTTCCAGGCCGTCCAAAATCGTCCAACCGATTCCAGCATGTTCCGGCTGTTTTGTTGGTATATTTGTTGGTATCTAAAAACCCATTCGCATACATCGAGGCTAGATACCAACAAAGGCGACGTAACATGCTGACAGATAAAGAGATTTCCAGCTTAAAAGGCAGGGAAAAACCCTACCGAGTATCCGATGGGGAAGGCCTTTACCTTGAGGTAAAGACGGATGGCTCTAAGTACTGGCGTTTAGCGTACCGATACGCAGGCAAACAGAAGACATTAGCTCTTGGCGTCTACCCGAAAGTAGGCGCCAAGAAAGCCCGTCAAGAAAAGGCAAACGCCAAGGCACTCCTCGAAAACAACATCGATCCCGGAATGCAACGTAAGGTCGAGAGACTGACTGCACACCTATCAGTAGCCAACACCTTCGAGGCAATCGCACGTGAGTGGCACGAGAAACGCGAGGATGGCTTAGCGGAAATCACTGCCAACAAGACCATCGTAGCGCTGGAGACCCACGCCTTTCCCCTAATCGGCGCCCTTCCAGTCAATAGCATTGAGCCTGCTCACATCCTCGCCGTAGTCACCAACATCGACGCAAAAGGCAAAGGCGAAACCGCCCGAAGAGTAAGAGCCTGGATCGAAGCCGTTTTTCGCTACGCCATTGTGACTCAGCGCCTGAAGACGAATCCGGCATCCGAAATTCGCAGCGGTGAAGTTCTCAAGCCAAGCAAGGAAAAGCATCTAGAAAGCTTGCCGATTGCACAGCTTCCAATTTTCCTCCGCTCTATTGATGATCCGGCCAAACGCGTCGATTACCGAACGCGCCTTGCCCTGCGACTACTCGTTCTGACCTTCGTACGCCCTGGCGAACTGAACTGGGCTATGTGGAACGAATTCAACTTCACCTCGAAAGAATGGCGGATTCCACCCGAGCGGGTTGAAGGCAAAGGCCGAGGCATGAAGATGCGCGAGGAACACATCGTTCCCCTTTCTGATCAAGCAATCGCCACTCTCGAAAAGCTGCGCCCGCTGACCGGTAGCTATCGTTTTCTATTTCCGTGCAAGGGAGAGCCCACCAAGGGTATGAGCGAAAACACTCTCCGCATGGCCATCCAGAAAGGCTTGGGGTTTCCTGTAACTGCCCATGGCTTCCGCGCCACTGCCACATCGGCCTTACTCGAACTAGGCTGGGATGCTCACATTATCGACCGGCAACTTGCCCATCGCGAACGGAAAAAAGTATTTGGCGCCTACTCCCATCAAGCTGAATACATGATTGAGCGCCGAAACATGATGCAAGCTTGGGCTGCCCACCTCGACAAACTGGAGCAAGGCGCAGAGGTTATCGCGTTTCACGCCGCCTAGCCTAAACACCCCATCACTGCAAATAAAGGAAAGACGAGAACCGCCCTCACCCGATCACAATCCAGAATGAATAAGTCTCTGTCCATAGAGGTGGGCATCCGTCTGGTGATTTTTTACAGACAGGCCAGATGCTTTGAAGCACACACCACCTTCACTGCTGGAGACTGACATGAATACACCTTCTTCCCCGATCGCCAATCGCCACAACCCGAAAGCAGCCTACGCCAAGATCTACGAATGGGTACTGCGCTTTGGTTCGCCGACGATTCTTTCTTCGAGTTGTGAGAACCCGATCCTGATGAACTATCAGAGCTTGGCGCAGAGCAATTGCTGGGTAACGATTAACTACAACCGTTTTGTTGACTCTTTCTTGCTGAGTGCTTCGAATGGGATTGCAACACCAGCGGCCAAGCTGTCGGAGATCAATTTGTTCCTAGATAACGCGTTGCTTCGTGAGTTGCCACAACTGGAACTGGATCCTTCAGACAATGCGCTCTGGACGATGGCGCAGATCGAACTAACCGATACAGAACTACAAGAATCAGAGATCGAGATGGCTTTCAATCGTGTGTGCAAGGCGATTGACGATAGCAGCGTGCCGATTCTCTCGATGATTTACGGAGGCCTTACAGTAGAAGACGCAATTGCTGCCTACGAGAAGGCCCAGGCGATTTCGTTGGCTGATTGGCGTCGCTCAATATCACCTTGGCAAAACCAAGACATTGAGGAGGTAATCTGCCACTGATTTCCCGTGCCAAATAGGAGGGCATTAGATGCCCTCCTTGTTAACTTGACAGTCCGAGTATCGGCCATTGCTGCCTGTGACGTTGGCTGGATTGAATGGCCGTTATTGCCAAGGT
>CAMKYP010000256.1 GCA_946477505.1 uncultured Dechloromonas sp.
CATGAAATGCGCGGCGACCGTGCCGATGGAAGCGCTTTACGGTGCCTGCCCGACTTGCGGCAGTCATCAGGTGCAGGCGACAGGCGGCACCGAAATGCGGGTCAAGGAAATTGAGATCGAGTGATCGAGGTCGAAAAAGGAGACAAGGATGTGTACGGTTTGCGGTTGCGGGGCGGGTGAAGTGAAGATCGAGGGCGGGGCGCATGAGCATACCCACGTGCACGCCGACGGCACGGTGCATACGCATAGCCATGACCATGCGCACGATCACGCCGAGGCAATGCCGGCCGGGGCGCATGCCCATTCGCATACGCACCTCGACGGCACGACGCATGTTCACGAGCATGTGCACCAGGGCGAGCACGACCACGTGCATGCCGACGGTACGACGCACAGCCATCCGCATGACCATGCTCACGGCCATGAGCATGGCGGCGACCACGATCACCCGCACCACCATCACGAACACGCCATCGGTGGCGATCTCGACTACGGCACCGGCCCCGCGCGCGCCCACGTGCCGGGCATGAGCCAGGCGCGCATGGTGCAGATCGAGCAGGACATCCTTTCCAAGAACAACACCTACGCCACCGCCAACCGCAGTTGGTTCGACGAGCGCGGCATCTTCGCGCTCAACCTCGTGTCCAGCCCCGGCTCGGGCAAGACCACGCTGCTCTGCAAGACCATCGAACTGTTGAAGGACAAGGTTGCCATCAACGTTGTCGAGGGCGACCAGCAGACAGCCAACGACGCCGAGCGCATCCGCGCCACCGGCGTGCCGGCGCTGCAGATCAACACCGGCAAGGGCTGCCACCTGGATGGCCACATGGTTGGCCATGCCATGCAGCGCCTGCAGCCCAAGGATGAATCGTTGTTCCTGATCGAAAATGTCGGCAACCTCGTCTGTCCGGCGGCTTTCGACCTCGGCGAGCACCACAAGGTGGCGATCCTGTCGGTCACCGAAGGCGAGGACAAGCCGCTCAAGTACCCGGATATGTTTGCCGCTGCCGACGTGATGCTGCTCAACAAGTGCGACTTGCTGCCCTACCTGAGCTTCGATGCCGACCTCGCCGAAGCCAACGCCCGTCGCGTCAATCCGAACCTGACCATCTTCCGTGTGTCGGCCACCAGCGGCGACGGCATGGGTGCCTGGCTGGACTGGATCGAGGCCGGGCTGGAAACGCAGCGCGCCAGGCACGGTGACAGCGTGGATGCGTTGAAAGCGCGGATTGCCGAACTGGAACGCCGGTTGGCAGCAAAATAGACCAATGCGAGTCGGTGGTTTTGCCCCACTGGATGTCGCTGGAGCCGTTGTGCTTTCAGTGCTGCTCTTGCTCCTTGCCATGCTCGGCTTTTGGGTATTTGGCTTTGGTCGAGCAAGCGTATTTCTGTTCGGATTGCTGCCAGGCTTGGCTGTCTGGGGTATTTTCCGGTTGGTAGGGAAAAAAATAGCTAACGAAGCATCGCAATGAGATGCCTTGGGCACCTGTTCCGTATCGGCGGGATTGTTCAGGGGGTCGGTTTTCGGCCCCACGTCTGGCGTATTGCCAATGAACTTGGCCTAGCCGGTTGGGTTCGTAACGACGGTAACGGTGTCACAGTATTTGTCTGTGGCCCGAGTTGGATGGAATTCGAACGACGCTTGCGTGACGACGCGCCCAGGCTGGCGCGTATCGATACTGTTACGGTCGAAGCCGTCTCCGGCGATCTGCCGGAAACGGGTTTCGTTATTCTCGACAGCGTTGCAGGCAAGATTAGGACTGCCATCGGTCCCGATGCGGCGATCTGCCCGGCGTGCCTGGCCGACATCTGCGATCCGGCCAGCCGGCGCTGGCGCTACGCCTTTACCACCTGCACGCATTGCGGGCCGCGTTACACGGTCAGCCGGCGCATTCCTTACGACCGGGCGCAGACCAGCCTGAGCGGTTTTCCGTTGTGCGCGCCCTGTGCCGCTGAATATGTCGATCCGGCGGATCGCCGCTTTCACGCCGAAACCACCTGTTGCCCTGATTGCGGGCCGCAGCTTGCCCTGCTCGACGCCGCCGGGCAGCCGCTGGCCAGCGACCCGCTGGGCGAAACCCTGCGCCGTCTGCAAGCCGGGCATATCGTCGCGATCAAGGGCCTGGGCGGCTTTCACCTCGCCTGCGACGCACGCAACCCCGTGGCGGTGGCCGAGTTGCGCCAGCGCAAGCAACGCGAGGCCAAGCCTTTCGCCGTGATGGGGCTCAATCCGGCTTCGCTGACCAGTGTCGCGCTGGTGGGCGAGGACGAATGCGCGCTGTTGCGCAGCCTTGCCGCGCCCATCGTGCTGTGTCCGAAGGGGGCGGAGGAGTTGCCGGGCGTTGCGCCCGGCCTGGCCTGGCTCGGCGCCATGTTGCCGGCCACGCCGTTGCATTGGCTGCTCTGGCACGAAGCCGCCGGCCGTCCGGCTGGCACGGCCTGGCTGCAGGAGCGTGCCGAGTTGTTGCTGGTGATGACCAGTGCCAATCCGCATGGCGAACCACTGGTCATCGGCAACGATGAAGCGCTGGAGCGCCTGAACGGCATCGCCGACGCCTTCCTGCTGCATGACCGGGAAATCGTGACGCGCTGCGACGATTCGGTCGTCCGCGCCACGCCGCAAGGGCCCGCTTTCATCCGCCGGTCGCGCGGTTACGTGCCGGTGCCCATCGCGTTAAATTCGTCCCGGGCCGACGATGGGCCGACGGTACTGGCGCTGGGCGGCTACCTGAAGAACACGATTTGCGTGATGAAGGGACGCGAAGCCTTCCTGTCGCAGCACATCGGCGGGCTCGACAATGCGGCGGCCATTGCTTTTCTGGAAGAGACGGTGGAGCACCTGCTGGGCATTCTCGATGTTCGGCCGGACATCGTTGCCCACGATCTGCATCCGGATTTTCCGTCCACGTATCTCGCCCTGCGACTGGCGGAGGAATTCAATGTCCCGGCACAGGCGGTCGGGCATCATCATGCGCATATTGCGGCGATTTGCGCCGAACAGGATGACAACGGGCCGGTTCTTGGTCTGGCCATCGACGGTGTCGGCCTCGGTCCGGATGGCGCGGCCTGGGGCGGGGAATTGTTGCGTCTCGACGGGGCAACCTGCGAGCGTATCGGCCATCTGCACCCCCTGGCCATGCCGGGTGGCGACCGGGCGGCCAGGGAGCCATGGCGGATGGCCGTTTCCGCCCTGCACGGAGCCGGCCTGGGGTATCGGGTCGGTGGCTGGATTCATCAATACTATCCGGGGCGCGACCCCGGTCCGCTGCTGACCATGCTGGATCGCAAGCTGCGCAGTCCGCCAACGACCAGCCTCGGCCGCTGGTTCGATGCGGCGGCCGGCCTGCTCGGCCTGCGCGACCTGATGCAGTTCGAGGGCCAGGCGGCCATGGAGCTTGAAGGCTTGGCGGCCCGGCATGGTCCCGTTGCGCCGTTGTCCGGCGGCTATGCGCTGCGTGACAATGGCCGTGTTCTTGATCTCTCTCCCCTGTTGCCGGCCCTGATGGGGTGCAAGAACGATGCGGCCTATGGGGCCGCGCTGTTCCATGCCACCCTGGCCGCCGGCCTCGCCGCCTTCGTCGCTGCCGCGCTTGGGCGTGTGGGGCGCGCGCGTGTCGCCGTGGGCGGCGGCTGCGCCATGAATGCCGTATTGATGGCGGGCTTGCGTGGCCACTTGCAGACTGTTGGTGTCGACTTGCTGGAGGCCCGCCAGGCGCCCCCCAACGATGGCGGGCTGGCCCTGGGCCAGGCCTGGGTGGCACGACGCCTGGGCGAGGCCGGATACCAATAGCGTCCGCTGCTCTCTTTTTGCCGAGCGTGATGTAAGCCACGTTCGCTGCTATCCCGTCTGGTTTACCCTGATGCTGAATTCGAAACGAATCGGTATGATCGACGCGACACAATGTTGCAGTCGTTCCATGGGGGGATGGATGATCCGTCGCAGTCTGATCGCATCGTTGCTGGCATTCATGCTCGTCTCCCCCGCCGGGGCGGTCGGCTTCGAGTGCGCGCGTCCCTACAGCCTGGCCTTGCACGAGCACGGTTTGCTCTATACGGTGGCGACGGATACCGGTATCGACAAGGATGTAGCCGACGAGTTGCGCCGCCGTTCCGGCTGCAAACTCATCGTCAGCGTGATGCCAAGGGCGCGTATCTGGCAACTGATCGAATCCGGGGCGCTGGATTTCAGTCTGTCGGGCATCACCAATGCCGAGCGGGAGCGCTTCGCTTCGTTCGCCTGGTATTTTTCCAACAAATACTACTTGCTGGTTCGCAAGGACAGCGGCGCGGCTACGCATGCCGACTTCGAGCGCAATCCCCGCTTGCAAATTGGCGTGATTCGCAGCTTTCGCTACAGCGAATCCGCGAACCGCCTGGTTGACCGCCTGCTCCTGGCCGATCGGGTCAGCCAGGCCGGTGGTCTCGAACCGCTCTACCAGACCCTGATGCTGAATCACATCCAGGGGATGATCATCGAGCCCTTCGATTACCCGGCGCTGGACGAAAAAAAGATTCGCGAAGCGACCAACATCATCGAGTTCAATGATCCGCCGGTGCTGCACGGGCTGATCATGTCGAAGGCCGCGCTCTCGCCCGGCGAGCAGGAAAAATGGCGGGCGTTGTTGAGCGAGATGCGGAACGATGGAACCATACGACGCATCTTCGAAAAATACTTCAAGCCGGATCTGGCGGCCAGCATGGTCAATTTCCAGGGTGGGCGGTGACGATCGGTCGCGCCTTCCGGGTATCCAGGCTGTCGCACTTGCTGCCCTGGATCATCCTGAGCATTACCCTCACACTCACCTGGCTGCTCTGGCGGCACGAGTCGCAGACCAGCCGTAAGGAGGTTCGGGCGCAATTCGATTTTGCCTTGCGCGACACGGTGAGTCGGGTCGAACAGCGGGTGGCCGCGCATGAACAGATGCTGCGTGGATTGCAGGGCTTGTTCGCGACCACCAGCCTGAAAAACCGCGTGGCCTTTCGCGACTATGTCGAGACCTTGCAACTTGATGCCAATTTCTCGGGAATACAGATTGTCGGGGTGGTCGATCTCGTTCCGGGCAATCAGAAAAAAGCTCACGAGGAGGTCATGCGCGGACTGGGTGTGGCGAATTATGCGGTTTATCCGGAGGGTGAGCGCGAACTCTATACGCCGATCATCCAGCGCGAGCCACAGGTGGGACGCAATCGGTTGCCTCCGGGGCTCGATACCTGGGCAGATCCGGCCCGGCGCCTGGCGATGGAGCGCGCGCGCGATTCCGGCAGAGCCGCGATTACCACCAAGGTTCGCCTGGCTGTCGACAAGAAACCGGAGGCGCAACCGGGATTCATCATGTACCTGCCTGTCTATGCTTACGGCCAGCCACGCGATACGGTTGCCCAGCGACGCGAGCATCTGATCGGCTGGATTTACGCGGCTTTCTACATAGAAGACTTCATGGCCAGCCTGTACGGCAACCGCTTGCCCGGTATCGTTCTCGAAATCTACGATGGCGTCGAACCGACGGCCAGCGCACTGATGTACAGCGTTGGCAAGCCTGCCGAACCCGACGGGTATGACGGGCTGCACGCCAACGAATACATGGTGGTGGCCGGCCGTTCCTGGACGCTGTCGCTGAGCAGTCTTCGCGAATTCGACATGCGTTACGGTCGCGACGTGGCGAGTCACATTGCGGCAACCGGTTTCGGCCTGAGTCTCTCCCTGGCGCTCCTTTCGTGGTTCATGGTCACCGGGCGTGAGCGTGCCCTGCGGCTGGCTGCCGGGATGACCGAAGAGCTGCGCCATATGGCCCAGCACGATCCGCTGACCGGATTGCCGAATCGGGCATTGTTCAGTGACCGCCTGGGTAATGAGCTTGCCAGGGCCAAACGGAATGGCGGTAATTTTGGATTGATTTTCGTCGATCTGGATTACTTCAAGCCGATAAATGACAATTTCGG
>CAMKYP010000257.1 GCA_946477505.1 uncultured Dechloromonas sp.
GGGATGGCATTTCCCGGGTGGTGTACAGCACCCTCAGCAGGTCGCGGACAGCCGGTTCCTGCTCCTGCAGGGTCTTCTCGACGCCACCTCCGGCCGGAATCAGGCCATTGGCGACATAGAGATAGACTGAGCTGTGGGTTTTCACATTGACCGGATTGACCCTGACCTTGAAGAGTTGCGCCAGATCGGCCCGAAGCAGGAGGCTTGCCCCCAGAGCGTTGAATGAGGGAATGGCCATTTCCTGGCCATCGAGGTCGGCGGGGGTTTTGAACGAGCTGTCTTTGGCGACGACAAGAATCCCGCGCAACGGTATCTTGTCCCGAATCAGGGGGGTGTAGCCCTGGCGGGATTCCTCGCGCAGGACATGGTAGGGATTCGCGTAGACGAAATCGAAACTCCCTTTCGACAGCTCACGTTCGAACTCGGGCACGGTTAGCGTGGCAACCAGATTCAGCTGAATGCCGGTACGTTTGCTGACGTTCTCGACGATGGGTTTCCAGATCGTGAAAAGCTTGCGCTGATCGAACTGCGGAACGACTGCAAAACTATAAGCATCGGCCGCTTCTGCGGAGAGCACGGAGAGCAGCGTGCCGATCAAGATGAGGAATTTTGCCAGATAGCCCGGGTTGTTCATGCTGGGCTCCATCATTGTTGATGATTTTGGTGAATATAGTATCCACCATAAGCCACAAAATTACTAAGGGTATTTTGCTTCCTGATCGCCCGATCATTTTTTTGCGGCCCATTGCCGGCGATAGTGAATCGGGGCCATGCCGGTCCATTCGACGAAGGCGCGATAGAAGGCCGAAGTGTCGGCATAACCGAGATCGGCGGCGACCTTGGCGATAGAATCCCGCGTCTTGGTCAGGCGGGCCAGTGCCATGTCGCGGCGTAGGGCATCCTTGATGCCGCGGAAGCTGGAGCCTTCTTCCTCCAGCCGGCGATGCACTGTCCGTGGCGAGAGATGCAGGCGGTCGGCGATGTCGTCCAGGCTCAGGGTGTCGGGCAGGGCGGCGCGCAGCAGGTCGCGGACGCGGATGACCATTTCCCGGTCACGCCGGTAGAGCATGGTGATTTTGCCCGGGGCGCCGTCGAGGAAGGCGGCCAGTGCGGCTTCGTCGCGGCGGATGGGCAGGTCGAGGAGATTGGCGTTGAAGCTGGCGACCAGTGTGCCCATGCCGCCTGGCACGGTTGGCGCGAAGCGCGAGTCCTCGGTGAAAATCAGGGCGTAGTCGCCGAAATGCGCCGGTTTGCGGTAAGGAAAAATCACGTTGTCGAGGCCGATGCCGCGCCCGGCCAGCCAGCAGGATAAACCGTGCAGCAAACGCAGCAGCCATTCGAAGGCGAAGATGCGGCCGGTGTCTTCGGGGTTGTCGCTCAGGCGTCGGGTTTCGGCGATGACCAGTTCGCCGTGACCATGCGAGCGGCGGACGCTCACCGCCAGGTCGGGCAGCACGATGTGCAGGAAGCGGCTGGCGCGGGCCAGCGCTTCGGCCAGCGTCGGGGCACTCAGGCAGCCGCGACACAGGAACTCGAAGCTGCCGACGCGCATAGGCTGGGCGAAAAGATTGAAGGCTTCGTCATCCAGCTGCCGGTTCAGGCGGTTGTAGAGCGCCGCATAGCGGTCGATGGGAATGCGGCTGGCCGTGTCTGCAATATCAATATCCAGTGCCGCAAGAAGGGGCGACGGGTCGATCCGGCGACGGGTCATGCCGGCCAGCATGCCGGTAACAAATCCCATTGCGACAGTGGCTTGCGTTCTACTTGGTGAGTTGGCGATCGTGCGGTGCACCATTTTGCGGGCCGGCGAGGTAGTGGTTCTCTCACTGTATCACCTTGGCGGAATTTGCACGATTATCGTCATTCGCCACAATGGCAGTACGGTCAAAGCGGCCTACCATGAGCGCCTTTCCTACTTACTCGATGAGGCAGGCGTCATGACCGATTTGTCCGTAGCCAAGAAGTTGTCCCCGTACAAGCCGAAGAACAAGGTCCGTTTCGTCACCGCCGCCTCGCTGTTCGACGGCCATGACGCATCGATCAACATCATGCGCCGCATCCTGCAATCGACCGGGTCCGAGGTCATCCACCTCGGCCACAACCGCTCGGTGCAGGAAATCGTCAATGCGGCGCTGCAGGAAGACGTGCAGGGTATCTGTATCACCTCCTACCAAGGTGGCCACGTCGAATTCTTCAAGTACATGATCGACCTGCTCAAGGCCAATGGCGGCGAGCACATCAAGGTCTTCGGCGGCGGTGGTGGCGTCATTGTGCCGTCGGAAATCAAGGAATTGCACGCCTATGGCGTGACTCGCATCTACGCACCGGAAGACGGCGTGCAGATGGGCTTGCAGGGCATGATCAACGAGGTCGTGCAGCATGCCGACTACGATGTCGCCGATCAGGGCGTGCCGAGCCCCGAGCAGGCCTTGGCCGGTCTGCAGGCCGGTGACAAGCGCCTGCTGTCGCGCCTCATCACGCTGCTTGAAAATGGCGAGGCGCCTGCCCTCAAGGAGCCGCTGCTCAAGGCCGCCGCCGCGCTGGAAACGCCGGTCCTCGGTATCACTGGTACGGGCGGCGCCGGCAAGTCGTCGCTGACCGACGAACTGGTGCGTCGTTTCCGTCTCGACCAGGGCGACAGTGTCAAGATCGGCATCGTGTCGATCGACCCGTCGCGCAAGCGCACCGGCGGTGCGCTGCTCGGCGACCGCATCCGGATGAACGCCATCGAGCATCCGAACATCTTCATGCGTTCGCTGGCTACCCGCGACACCGGTAGCGAAATTTCGACTGCGCTGCCCGAGGTCATTGCCGCCTGCAAGCTGGCCGGCTTTGATCTGGTCGTCGTCGAAACCTCCGGCATCGGCCAGGGCAATGCGGCCATCGTGCCTTTCGTCGATCTGTCGTTGTACGTGATGACGCCGGAGTTCGGTGCCGCCTCGCAGTTGGAGAAGATCGACATGCTCGATTTCGCCGACTTCGTGGCGATCAACAAGTTCGATCGCAAGGGCGCCGAGGATGCGCTGCGCGATGTGCGCAAGCAGTACCAGCGCAACCGCGAGCTGTTCACCACGCCGACCGACGACATGCCGGTGTTCGGTACGCAGGCGGCCCGTTTCAATGACGACGGCGTCACCGCCCTCTATCAGGCGCTGATTCCAGCCTTGACCGAGAAGGGGCTGAAACTGCAGCCGGGCAAGCTCCCCATCGTGACGGTCAAGCAGTCGTCGAGCCAGCGCGCCATCGTGCCGGCCCAGCGCGTGCGTTACCTCGCCGAGATTGCCGACAGCGTGCGCAGCTACCATGCCCACACCGAAGAGCAGGTGAAGATCGCCCGCGAGCGCCAGTCGTTGCGCATCGCCAAGCAGATTTTTGCCGGCTGCGACAAGAATGTCGGCGATTTCGACGAAATGCAGGCGTTCAAGGACAGCCAGCAGGACCCGAAGGCGAAGAAACTGCTGGACATGTGGCCGCAGACCGTCGAGGCGTACAGCGGCGATGAATACGTCGTGAAGATTCGCGACAAGGAAATCCGCACCCAACTGACCAGCCAGTCGTTGTCCGGCACGAAGATCCGCAAGGTCATCCTGCCGACCTACACCGACGACGGTGAAATCCTGCGCTTCCTGATGCGTGAGAACGTGCCCGGCTCCTTCCCCTACACCGCCGGGGTGTTCGCCTTCAAGCGCGAAGGCGAAGACCCGACCCGCATGTTCGCCGGCGAAGGCGACGCCTTCCGCACCAATCGGCGCTTCAAGCGCGTCTCCGAAGGCATGCCGGCCCACCGCCTGTCGACCGCCTTCGACTCGGTGACCCTGTACGGCTGCGATCCGGACGAACGTCCGGACATCTACGGCAAGATCGGCAACTCCGGCGTGTCGATTGCCACGCTGGATGACATGAAAGTGCTCTACGACGGCTTCGATCTGGTCAATCCGACGACTTCGGTGTCGATGACCATCAACGGCCCGGCCCCGATCATCCTGGCCTGCTTCTTCAACACCGCCATCGACCAGCAGATGGCCAAGTTCGAGAAGGACAACGGCCGCCAGCCGACCGAAGATGAAGCGGAGAAGATCCGCGAATGGACGCTGAAGACCGTGCGCGGCACGGTGCAGGCCGACATCTTGAAGGAAGACCAGGGCCAGAACACCTGCATCTTCTCGACCGAATTCGCGCTCAAGATGATGGGCGACATCCAGGAGTTCTTCGTCCATAACCAGGTGCAGAACTTCTACTCGGTGTCGATCTCCGGCTACCACATCGCCGAAGCCGGTGCGAACCCGATCTCGCAACTCGCCTTCACGCTGTCCAACGGCTTTACCTACGTGGAAAGCTACCTGGCGCGTGGCATGCACATCGACGATTTCGCCCCGAACCTGTCCTTCTTCTTCTCCAATGGCATGGATCCGGAATATTCGGTCATCGGCCGCGTCGCCCGCCGCATCTGGGCCGTGGCGATGAAGAACAAGTACGGCGCCAACGAGCGCAGCCAGAAGCTGAAGTACCACATCCAGACCTCCGGCCGCTCGCTGCACGCGCAGGAAATGGACTTCAACGACATCCGTACCACGCTGCAGGCGCTGATCGCCATCTACGACAACTGCAACTCGCTGCATACCAACGCCTACGACGAAGCGATCACCACACCGACCGAGGAATCGGTGCGCCGCGCCATGGCCATCCAGCTGATCATCAACCGCGAATGGGGCGTCGCCAAGAACGAAAACCCGAACCAGGGCGCTTTCGTTATCGACGAACTGACCGACCTCGTCGAAGAGGCCGTGTTGAAGGAATTCGAAGCCATCGCCAGCCGCGGCGGCGTGCTCGGCGCCATGGAAACCGGCTACCAGCGCGGCAAGATCCAGGAAGAATCGATGTACTACGAGCACAAGAAGCACGACGGCTCGTACCCGATCATCGGCGTCAACACCTTCCTGAATCCGAAGGGCATGGCGCAGCAGGAAATCGAGCTGGCCCGTTCGACCGACGAGGAAAAGCAGTCGCAGATCAACCGCCTGCGTGCCTTCCATGCCCGCAATGCCGACAAGGCGCCGGCCATGTTGGCCAAGCTGAAGCAGACCGTGATCGAAGATGGCAACGTCTTCGCCGTGCTGGTCGATGCCGTCAAGGTTTGCTCGCTGGGCCAGATCAGCAGCGCGCTCTACGAGGTTGGCGGCCAGTACCGGCGCAGTATGTAAAAACAGCAGTAAAGGCTCCTTAGAGGGAGAACAGCAAACCCGAATCCGAAAGGGAGGAGGAGTCAATAAGACGGCGAGGCTATGTACCTCGCCGTTTTTTTTCGGCCATTCCGAGAGCGGGAAGCTGCTGTCAAAGTGTCAGCCTGGCGTTAAAATCAAAAAAATTACACAATTCCCAAGGATATGTTTTGCCAACACTGATCGCGAATGAAAAAAATGTCCCGCGCGCCCATCTGATCGGGACGTTGGTCATCGTTCTGCTGATCACCTTGGGGCTGGGGGCATTTTTCAGCTGGCAGCAACTGGCCGAACAGCAGGCTGCGCTGGCGAGGCTCGAGCAGGCCGCTACCGAAAAGATTAAAGCCCGCCTGCGGGGCGAGATGGACAGCGCCATCAATTTTCTCGAGTACACCCGTTTGCGCACCGAGGATGTACTGAAGCGCAGCCTGGTGGAGCAGGTAGACAGCGCGTTTCAGATTGTCGAGGCAATTCATGCGCGGGAGTCGGCGCGTCGCCCCGCGGCCGAAGTCAAGCGCCTGATCGTCGAGGCCCTGCGGCCGGTACGCTTCTACGATGGTCGCGGCTATTACTTCATCGACGATATGAGCGGGCAGTTCATCCTGCTGCCGACAGCCCCCCAACTGGAGGGGCAGACGCTTCTCGACAATCGGGATGACACGGGGTATTTCATCATGCGCGGCCTGATCGACGCGGCGCGCAAACCGCGTGGCGAGGGTT
>CAMKYP010000258.1 GCA_946477505.1 uncultured Dechloromonas sp.
CCCCCGAACCGGTCGTCCAGGCCCGTTTCGATGCCGACTACCTCAAGAACCCGGCCCCGCCCTACCCGCCGCTTTCCCGCCGCATGGGCGAAGAAGGCAAGGTCATCCTGCGCGTCTCGGTCACCCCGGCCGGCACGGCCGAAAGTGTCGAGATCAAGACTTCATCCGGCAGCCAGCGCCTGGACGAGTCGGCACAAAAGACCGTCCGCACCTGGAAGTTCATCCCCGCCAAGCGCGGCAGCGAAGCCGTCCAGAGCTTCGTCCTCGTCCCGATCATTTTCAAATTGGAGCAATAACATGCAGGAAACCGTACCAAACGCCTTTGGCTTCGCCCATCTGTGGGCGTCCGGCGACTTCGTCTCGCATAGCGTCGCCTACATCCTGGCCGCCATGTCGATTGCCAGCTGGTACTTGATCCTGGCCAAGGCCTGGGATTGGTATCGCACCCGCCGCGCTGCCAGCGCGGTGGCCGGCTTCTGGGCCGCCACCAGCGTCAGCGAAGGCATCGAAAAGCTGCGCCAGGGCGGTGAAGACAGCCCCTACGCCCAACTCGCCGAGCAGGCCAATTGCTGCAACCAGGAATGCGAGGCCGTCACCGGCCGCCTGGCTTCCCGTTTCGACCCGGCCGAACAGATGGAGCGTGCCCTGCGCCAGCAGTTGTCCGCCACCCAGGCCAGCATGGAAAATGGCCTCACCCTGCTTGCCACGACCGGCGCCACCGCGCCCTTCGTCGGCCTGTTCGGCACTGTCTGGGGCATCTATCACGCTTTGGTCGCCATCGGCCTGTCCGGCCAGGCGGCGCTGGAAAAGGTCGCCGGCCCGGTCGGCGAGGCGCTGATCATGACCGCCGCCGGCCTCGCCGTCGCCCTGCCCGCCGTCTTCGCCTACAACGCCTTCACCCGCGCCAACCGCGTCGTGCTGGCCGACCTCGACGCCTTCGCCCACGACCTGCATGCTTTCTTCACCGTCGGCAAGCCCTTCGTCGCCAACAGTGCCCAGATTCATCCGATGCGCGCCCGCGCCGCCACGGGGGCCGCATAACATGGCCATGGGTTCCTTCAATTCGAGCGGCAGCCAGATGCCAACGGCGGAAATCAACATGACGCCGCTGGTCGACGTGATGCTGGTGCTGCTGATCATCTTCATCATCACCGCGCCGCTGATGACGCACTCGGTCCAGGTCGACCTGCCGCGTGCCGCGAGTACGCCGACACCGGAAAAGCCGATGACGCTGCAAGTGTCGATCACCAGCGACAACCTGATCTATGTCGGCAATGCCACGGTCGACCGCGACGGCCTGGAGCAGAAATTCCGCGAAGCCGTGGCCCAGGATGCCAACGTCGAGATGCACCTCAAGGCCGACCGGGATACGCGCTACGAAACGGTCGCCGAAACGATGAGTGCCGCACGCCGTGCCGGGCTGACCAAGATCGGTTTCATCACCCAGCCGGGAAGCGAATCACGCTAGCCACGCCTCAACCTCTTTCAACAACACAGTCATCCTTCAGCGACACAGCCAGCCGACGACCCGTCGCACCCGACGGCGGGCGGCCGCAGGCAGCGAGCGAAAGGACTTCAGGGAGCTTAGTCATGCAATTCGCCAAGAAACTCGTCGCCGGTCTTGCGCTGGCCGCCACACTGTCCGCCCCGGCCCTGGCCATCGAATACCCGATCGGCGTGCCGCAGCAGCGCGCCGGCATGGAAATCGCCGCCGTCTACCTGCAACCGGTCGAAATGGAGCCGGAAGGCCACATGCGCAAGGCGTCGGAATCCGATATCCACCTCGAAGCCGACATCCACGCCCTGGCCAATAACCCCAACGGTTTCGAGGAAGGGGCCTGGATTCCCTACCTCGTCGTCAAGTTCGAAGTCACCAAGATCGGCAGCGACTACAAGGTCGCCGGCGAATTCATGCCCATGGTCGCCAACGACGGCCCGCACTACGGCGATAACGTGAAGCTGGCCGGTCCCGGCAAGTACAAGGTGAAGTACAACGTGCTGCCGCCCTCGGCCAACCCGCACGCCCATTTCGGCCGCCATACCGACCGCGCCACCGGCGTTCGCCCGTGGTTCAAGCCCATCGAAGTCGAATACGAATTCACCTACGTCGGTATCGGTAAAAAAGGCGGGTACTAAGCCATGCGGCTCGCCAAACTGACTGCCACGCTGGTCGCGGCGGGGCTGGCCATGCCTGCCCTGGCCGGCCCGAGCGAAGCGGCGCTGCTGGAAAAACTGGCCGCCCGCCTGGAAAAGCTCGAATCCCGCAATGCCGAGCTGGAAAAGGAAGTACAAGCGCTGAAGGGCGAAAATGCCAAGGTCGCCCAGGCGCTGGACAGCCCCCGCCTGTCGGAAGACGAACCCGAACTGACGGTACGCCTGAAGGGGGTGGAAAAAGACCAGCTGAACATGCGGAAGGCCCAGAAAATCGCCGAAGGCCTCGAAGGTATCAAGGTCGGCGCCGCGCTGGCCACCGTCGGCCAGAAAGCCATCGGACTGCCGGACAACATCGAGAACGGCGCCAGCCAGCTGAATTACCGGGCCGACATCTCGGTCGAGCTGCCGTTGAAGCCGGTCGGCGACATCGAACACAAGCTGTTCGCCCACCTGCGCATGGGCCAGGGCCTCGGTCTCAACGCCCCGTTCTCGAATCTTCGCCTGTTCGCCAACACGCCGAACGCCCTCGCTTTCCGCGCTTCCGGCGCCAGCCCGGACGATTCGGTGACCATCCTCGGCCAGGCCTGGTACCAGGCGGCCATCCCCCTGCCGCTGTTCGGCTTCAAGCCTTATTCGCGGGAAACGCTGGAGCTGACCTTCGGCAAGATGGACATCTTCGGCTTTTTCGACCAGAACAAGGGCGCCGGCGACGAATCCCGGCAATTCCTGAACTCCGTTTTCCTGCACAACCCCTTGCTTGATGCCGGCCGCGAAGTGGGCGTCGATGCCAACGGCTTCCAGCCGGGCTTTGTCGCCTCGTACCTGAACTGGTCCGACAAACCGCAACCGTGGCGCGTGTCGTTCGGCGTTTTCGGCGCCGGCAGCAAGGGCGCCAACTACCAGCACAGCCTGGCGTCGCCGCTGCTCATGGCGCAAGTGGAAAAACAACTGCGTTTCGACGGGCTGCTCGGCAACTACCGCCTGTACGGCTGGAACCGCAGCCAAGGGATCGAATATACCGGCGACACCGCCCGCCATACCGGCATCGGTGTCTCCGCCGACCAACGCATCGGCGATGGCGTTACCGTCTTCGCCCGCTACGGCAAGATGATCAAGGGCGAGCTGCCCTTCAACCAGACGGCCACGGTCGGCGCCGAATTCTCGGGCCTGTACTGGAACCGAGGCGCCGACGCCATCGGTATCGCCGCCGCCTGGCTGCAATCGGGCAAGGCCTACCGGAGCAGCGCGCAATCGGCCTGGCTGGACGACAACCAGAGCCAGCTGGCCTACGCCTTCACGCCGCAAGGCGCGGAAAAGGTCACGGAAATCTACTACCGCTACCGCCTGTCGCCGCAATTCGAACTGTCGCCGGACTTCCAGTACGTGACCAACGGCGGCGGCAATGCCGATGCCAAGTCGGTCAAGGTCTTCGCCGTGCGCGCCAACATCGCCTACTGAGGAACGCCATGAAACACGCTCTCCATTCCGCCGCGCTCGCCCTGCTGCTCGCAGCCGGCTGCGCCTTCGCCGACGACATGCCGACCTTCAAGGTATTGATGAAGAACGGCCACATCGTTCCCGAAGCCGTCGAGGTCCCCGCCAATACGCGCTTCCGACTGGAAGTAAAGAACGAAGGGCCGGGCGCGGCGGAATTCGAGAGCCTGGAACTGAAGAAGGAACTGGTGCTCGCCCCCGGCGTCACCCGGACCATGGTTTTCTTCCCGCTCAAGCCGGGAACCTACAAGTTCTTCGACGACTTCCACCCGGAAACCGGGCAGGCCCGCATCGTCGCCAAATAAACCTTCCGCAGCCAGCCATATAAAAGCCGTGGTCTCCCTCGTAACCGACCACCAAGCCAGCAAGTACGGAGCACAGCATGGGTAACGCATTTTTTGTCGTCTGGCGGGAAAGCCTCGAAGCTTTCCTGATCGCCGGCATTCTCTTCGCCTGGTTGCAGGCCAACGACGATACGGGCAAGGGCAAGCGTGCCCTGTTCCTCGGGCTGGGGGCCGGCGTCGGCCTGGCCTGCCTGCTCGGCTGGGCGCTGCTCGGCGTGCAGGACGAACTGACCGGCGAGGCGCTGGACCTGTTCCAGACCGCGACGCTGTTCGTCGCCGCCGGCCTGATCACCCAGATGGTGCTGTGGATGCGCAAGCACGGCCGGACCATGAAAGCCCGCCTGCATGCCGATCTCGCCGCCGCCGCCGAGAAATCCGGCCACCTCGGCGTCGCCGTCGTCGCCGCACTGGCGGTCGCCCGCGAAGGCGCCGAGACGGTGATCTTCCTCTACGGCCTGGCCCAGGGCGGCGAACTGAGCGCGCTCGCCTTCGGCACCGTCACCGGCCTGGCCGTCGCCGCGCTGACCGCCTGGATTACCGCGAAAAGCCTGGCCAGGCTGAATATCGCCCTGCTCCTGCGCCTGTCGTCCATCCTGCTGCTGGTGCTGGCCTCGGCGCTGCTCGTCGCCGCCCTCGACCGCCTGATCGGCGCCGGCTACCTGCCGCCGCTGCTCGACCCGGTGTGGGATACCTCGCTGCTGCTCGACGACACCACCAAGGGCGGCAAGCTGATCGCCGACTTTTCCGGCTACCGCGCCCGCCCGTCGCTCTCCGAACTGCTGATCTGGGCCACCTACTGGGGCGTCGTGCTGTTCGCCTGGCGGAGGACTTCCCATGGCTGAGCATGTGCTGACTTTCCACCCGAACCGGCCGCGCAGCCGGCTGCAAGCCCTCGGCCTGTGGTTGCGCCGGCATCGCGGCCCGATCATCGCCGTGCAGTGGCTGGTCGTCGTGGTCTATGCCGGGCTGGTCGTCATTCCCAGCTTCCTCCCGCTGCCGCCGGAAGACGCCCACATCTGGGACAACCTGCGCCTGTTCGCCCAGTTCTGCTTCTGGGGCCTGTGGTGGCCCGGCGTGATGATCGCCACGGTGACCATGGGCCGCGTCTGGTGCGGCCTGTTCTGCCCCGAGGGCTTCATCTCCGAATGGATCAGCAAGTATGGCCGCGGCAAGGCGCTGCCCGGCTGGCTGAAATGGGCCGGCTGGCCCTTCGTCGCCTTCATCTGCACCACCGTCTACGGCCAGCTGGTCAGCGTGTACGAATACCCGCAGGCCGCCCTGCTGGTCCTAGGCGGCTCGACCGTCGCCGCCGTCGTCATCGGCCTGCTCTACGGCCGCGAGAAGCGCATCTGGTGCCGCTACCTGTGCCCGGCCTCCGGCGTCTTCGCCGTGCTCGCCAAGATCGCCCCGGTGCACTACAAGGTCGACCGCGCCGCGTGGGATCGCTACGAAGGCGAATACCAGCCGGTCAATTGCGCGCCCCTGGTCGACATCCGGCGCATGACCAGCGCCGGCGGATGCCACAGCTGCGGCCGCTGCGCCGGCCAGCGCGACGCCATCGCCCTGTCCTGGCGCTCGCCGTTCGCGGAAGTACTCGACTTCAACAACCCGGCCAAGACGCCGGACGTGCTGACCCTGGTCTACGGCGTCCTCGGCGTCGCCACCGCCGCCTTCCAGTGGACAGTCAGCCCGTGGTTCCTGCACATGAAGCTGGCCATCGCCGAATGGCTGGTCGAGCGCGAGCAGTTCGCCCTGCTCGACAACGACGTGCCGTGGTGGCTGCTCACCCACTACCCGGAAGCCAACGACCTGTTCACCTGGCTCGACGGCACGCTGATCCTGACTTACCTGATCGGCGGCGGCTTCCTGCTCGGCAGCCTGCTTCTCGTCGGCCCGGCCATCGCCTCCCGCCTGCTCAAGAACGAGCACCTGAGCT
>CAMKYP010000259.1 GCA_946477505.1 uncultured Dechloromonas sp.
TGTGGCAAGCCGAACGACCAAGTCGAAAGCCGGAAGCTTGGGGCGTTGCAAACGAAACTGCTCGCGGATGATGCGCTTGACCCGGTTGCGGTCTACCGCCCGCTTCAATTGCTTCTTGCCGACGACCAGACCTAGGCGCGCTTCGATATTGCTTTCGCTACGCGGCTGGTAGTGGAGCATCAGCCACTTCCCGCGAATCGCCCTCCTGAAACCAAAAACGGATGAAAATTCATCCGTTTTGGTCAGGCGATAGCGTCTGGCGAAGCTTTGATTCACCTCGCCGTGTCCGGCTTAAACAGCCAGACGCTTGCGGCCCTTGGCGCGGCGAGCGGCGAGAACGGCACGGCCGCCCTTGGTGCGCGAACGGACCAGGAAGCCATGGGTGCGCTTGCGGCGCACGACCGACGGTTGATACGTGCGTTTCATGTCGTAATCCCTTGATGTGCTAAGAAAAACACGCGATTAGACTCCGTTGATAGGGGGTTTGTCAAGATCAATTATTTTTCAAAGCTGTGGATAACTTGGTTGAGGGCGGGTAAAATTGCGAGTTCGTCAGTCACCGATCGGTTTTTGACGTATCCAGAAAATTGCAATCAAATCATATATCTAATAACCGCCATCGAATAATTGTTCGAATGCGCGGGGAGGAGTTTTTTCGTCGATGGCCGGTTTTTGGGAATCCTGTTTGCAACGCTTCGAGCAGGAACTGCCCGCGCAGCAATTCAACACCTGGATCAGGCCGCTTCGGCTCGAAGGTGAAACCACGGCTCTGGAAAACGGTTTGCGCCTGATCGCACCCAACGGATTCATCCTGAAGTGGGTACGCGATCGCTATCTGTCGCGCATCGAAGATTACAGTCGTAACTTTTTTGCTGGCCCAGTCACCATTGCCTTGGTCATCGGTTCAGGCAAGGTCGCCCCGGCTCGTGTCGAGGCAACAGCCGAAACCATTGAAAACAAGCCGGTCAAGCCAAGCGGCCCGGTCGAACGCAAGGGCAGCGCCCAGGAAAAACCGGGAACCCGCAAGAACAATTACGAAAAATCCCGTCTCTTCCCGACCTTTACCTTCGACAACCTCGTCGTCGGCAAGGCCAACGATCTGGCACGCGCAGCAGCCGTGCAGGTTGCCCACAACCCGGGTGGCGCCTACAACCCGTTGTTCATCTATGGCGGCGCCGGCCTCGGCAAAACCCACCTGATCCACGCCATCGGCAATACCATCCTCGCCGAAAACCCGGAAAAAGTTGTCCGCTACGTGCATGCCGAGGACTATTACTCCGACGTCGTGCGTGCCTACCAGCAGAAATCCTTCGACACCTTCAAGCGCATGTACCGCTCGCTCGATGTGCTGCTACTCGACGACGTCCAGTTCTTCAACGGCAAGAACCGTTCACAGGAGGAGTTCTTCTTCCTGTTCAATGCCCTGATCGAAGCGCGCAAGCAAATCATCATCACCTGCGATACCTATCCGAAGGACATCAACGGCCTGGACGACCGGCTGGTCACCCGCTTCGATTGGGGCCTGACCGTGCAGATCGAGCCGCCGGAACTGGAAATGCGCGTCGCCATTCTGAAAAAGAAAGCCGAGGCGGAAGGTATCCAGCTCGACGACGAAGTCGCTTTCTTCATTGCCAAGCATCTGCGCTCCAATGTGCGCGAGCTGGAAGGTGCCTTGAAGAAAGTACTGGCCTATTCGTCCTTCCATGGCCGCGCCATTGCGCTGGATCTGGCCAAGGAAGCGCTGAAGGATGTCATC
This sequence comes from uncultured Dechloromonas sp., assembly GCA_946477505.1. GTDB lineage: Bacteria > Pseudomonadota > Gammaproteobacteria > Burkholderiales > Rhodocyclaceae > Azonexus. The sequence continues at coordinate 1,757 of CAMKYP010000259.1, forward strand.
GGCTCGGTGCGCAACGTCGGCATCGACAACATCCAGAAGACCGTCGCCGATTATTACAAGATCAAGGTCGCCGACCTGTTCTCCAAGAAGCGGACGCGCGCCATTGCCCGTCCGCGTCAGGCGGCGATGTGGCTATGCCGCGAAGTAACCTCGCACAGCTTCCCGGAGATCGGCGATGCCTTCGGCGGACGTGACCACACGACGGTCATTCATGCGGTGAAGACCATCGACAGCCTGCGTACCAAGGAAAACGAGTTGAACCACGATCTGCATGTCTTGCTGCAAGTATTGAAAGGATGAGGCTGTCGATAATCCTGTGAACAAGTTGTCGACGCTTTGTGAGTCATCAGGTGAAACCCGCTTTGTGGGAAAATTATCCGGATTTCATCCACAGGCAATCCAGAGACTTTCGCAGACTGCCAAATCAAGTTTAATTTTTTGAAATAAAAGATAAATTTTCAGTTGTCCACAGAATTGTTCCCGATATAGTCTATAAAGGAATTTAATTTATGGTTCTTATTAAAACCCAAAGAGACACGCTTCTTGCCCCGCTGCAGTCTGTGTCGGGAATTGTCGAACGTCGTCATACGCTGCCTATCCTGTCCAATGTTCTGTTGGAAAAGAAAGGCGATCGCCTGACGCTGCTGGCGACCGATATCGAAATTCAGATCACCACCGCTACCGAAGGTGCAGGTGGCGATGGCGATGGTGCCGTGACAGTCGGTGCCCGTAAGCTGCAGGAAATTCTGCGTTCGCTGCCGGATACCACCGAAGTCAGTTTGGTCCTCGAAGACAAGCGCCTGCAGGTACGCGGCGGCAAAAGCCGTTTCAGCCTGCAGACCCTGCCGGCCGATGACTTCCCACGCATGACCATCAGCGAAGGCGAAACCAAGCAATTCTCGATTTCGCAGAAGGCTTTCCGCCAGCTGATCAGCAAGACCCAGTATTCGATGGCGGCTCAGGACGTGCGCTACTACCTGAATGGTCTGTTGTTGCTGGTCGAAGGCAAGGAACTGCGTGCCGTGGCCACCGATGGTCATCGTCTGGCCTTTGCCAGCGTCGAGATCGAAACCGAACTGCCGCGCCAGGAAATGATCCTGCCACGCAAGACGGTTCTCGAACTGAACCGTCTGCTGGTCGATACCGACGATGCGCTGAACATTACGCTGACCCCGAATCAAGTGCGTTTCGCTTTCGGTTCCGTCGTTCTGGTTTCAAAGCTCATTGACGGCAAGTTCCCGGATTACGAGCGTGTCGTTCCGGCCACCCTGAAGAACCACATGAAGGTCGGGCGCCAGACGCTGATGCAAGCCATGCAGCGTGCCGCGATCCTGACCAACGAAAAATTCCGTGGCGTCCGCGTCGTGTTGGGTGAAAACAGCTTGAAGCTGATCGCAGCCAACGCCGAGCAGGAAGAAGCTCAGGAAGAAATCGAAGTCGATTACACCGGCGATGCCATCGATGTCGGCTTTAACGTCGGTTACCTGCTGGATGTGCTGAACAACGTCCATGCCGATGAAATCCAGTGGAGTTTCAACGACGCCAATTCGAGCGCGCTGATTACCTTGCCGGGTAACGACCGCTTCAAGTACGTCGTGATGCCGATGCGCATCTGATTTTCCAGCAGTAACCCGAAGGAAGGTCTGTCCAGCCGGGCAGACCTTTTGTAGTTTCACGTGGAACCAAAATAATGAGTGAAGAGAACGTCCCGCAAAGCGCCTCGCCGGCCTACGGCGAATCCAGCATCCAGATCCTTGAAGGTCTGGAGGCCGTGCGCAAGCGTCCCGGCATGTACATCGGCGATACGTCCGACGGTACTGGCCTGCACCACCTGGTCTTCGAAGTCGTCGACAATTCCATCGACGAAGCGCTGGCTGGTCATTGCGACGACATCATCGTCACCATTCACACCGACAACTCGATTTCCGTCATCGACAACGGCCGCGGCATCCCGACAGGCGTCAAGATGGATGACAAGCACGAACCAAAGCGTTCGGCTGCCGAAATCGCACTGACCGAACTGCACGCCGGCGGCAAGTTCAACCAGAACTCCTACAAGGTTTCGGGCGGCCTGCACGGTGTGGGCGTTTCGTGTGTAAATGCGCTATCCAAGTTCCTGCGCCTGACCATCCGTCGTGATGGCAAGAAGCATTTCATGGAGTTCTGCCGTGGCGTGCCGGTGGACCGCGTTATCGAAACCCGCGACGGCTTCGAAATTTCGCCGCTGAAGATCATCGGCGATACCGAAAAGCGCGGTACCGAGGTGCACTTCCTTGCCGATGAGGAAATCTTCGGCCACGTCGAATTCCACTACGAAATCCTTGCCAAGCGCCTGCGCGAACTGTCCTTCCTCAACAACGGCGTGTCGATCAAGCTGGTCGACCAGCGTACCGGCAAGGAAGAGCTGTTCGCCTTCGCTGGCGGCGTGCAGAGCTTTGTCGAATACGTGAACCGCACCAAGTCGGTCTTGCATCCCAAGATTTTCTACTCGGTGGGCGAGGCCAAGGTAGGCGATACCGGCGTCACCATCGGCGTCGAAGTGGCGATGCAGTGGAACGACTCCTACCAGGAACAGGTGCTCTGCTTCACCAACAACATCCCGCAGTCCGATGGCGGCACCCATTTGACCGGCCTGCGCGCCGCAATGACCCGCGTCATCAACAAGTACATCGACGAAAACGAAATCGCCAAGAAGGCCAAGGTCGACATCAGCGGCGACGACATGCGCGAAGGCCTGGCTTGCGTGCTGTCGGTCAAGATGCCCGACCCCAAGTTCGCATCGCAGACCAAGATGAAGCTGGTGTCGTCCGAAGCACGACCGGCCGTCGAGGAAGTCGTCGCCCAGAAGCTCGCCGACTTCCTGCTCGAAAATCCGATCGACGCCAAAACCATTTGTGGCAAGATTGTCGAAGCATCCCGGGCCCGTGAAGCCGCCCGCAAGGCGCGTGAAATGACCCGCCGCAAGGGCGTGCTGGACGGCGTCGGCCTGCCCGGCAAGCTGGCCGACTGCCAGGAAAAGGACCCGGCGCTGTGCGAAATCTACATCGTCGAGGGTGACTCCGCAGGCGGCTCCGCCAAGCAGGGTCGCGACCGCAAGTTCCAGGCCATCCTGCCGCTGCGCGGCAAGGTGCTCAACGTCGAGAAAGCGCGTTTCGACAAGCTGATCTCGTCGGAGCAGATCGTCACCCTGATCACCGCGCTCGGTACCGGCATCGGCAAGGACGATTTCAACGTCGAGAAGCTGCGCTATCACCGCATCATCATCATGACCGACGCGGACGTCGACGGCGCGCATATCCGTACTTTGCTGCTGACGCTGCTCTACCGCCAGATGCCGGAACTGGTCGACCGCGGCTACATCTACATCGCCCAGCCGCCGCTCTACAAGGTCAAGCACGGCAAGACCGAGCGCTACCTCAAGGACGACCAGGAGTACAACCAGTTCCTGCTCAACATGGCGCTCGACGAAGCCGTCCTCACGCCGCGCGCCGGTGCCGAAGGCATTAGCGGCCCGGCGCTGGAAGCCCTGGCCCGCTCCTGGCTGGCCACCGAGGCGGTCATCGAACGCCTGTCGCACATCATCAACCCGGAAGTCCTGCAGTCCATCGTTCGCCACAATCTGGCAATCGATCTCTCGTCGGAGGACAAGGCACGGGCCAGCGCCGACCTGATCGCCGGCAAGATTGCTGCCGGAACACGCATCGTTCCCAAGTTCGACGACATCCAGGAACGCTGGATCCTGCGCATCGAGCGCATGCACCACGGCAACCTGAAGGTCGGTCTGATCGACGAGGATCTGCTGCTCTCCGGTGATTTCATGCAACTCAAGCGCACGGCGGAAACCCTCTCCGATCTCTTCGGCGCGGGTGCCGTGATGGCGCGTGGCGAGAAGAAACAGGTCGTCACCAACTTCGGCGACGCCATGAAGTGGCTGCTCAACGAAGTCGAGCGCGGGATCAGCAAGCAGCGCTATAAAGGTCTGGGCGAAATGAACCCAGAGCAGCTATGGGAAACGACCATGGACCCGAAGGTTCGCCGTCTGCTCCGCGTGCAGATCGACGACGCCATCGCCGCCGACGAAATCTTCACCACGCTGATGGGCGAAAATGTCGAACCGCGTCGGGAATTCATTGAAACCAATGC
>CAMKYP010000260.1 GCA_946477505.1 uncultured Dechloromonas sp.
GCTCGTCGTCATGGGCGAGATCCTTCTGGATGATCTCGTTGGCCATGCGCGTTCCTTTGCCGGCCGCCTTGCAGCCGTTATAGACACCGTCGAAATGGAAGTGGATGCGGATACCGTCCGGAAAGGCGTCTTTCGGGTAGTTCGGGGCGGTCAGCGAGACCCACCAGATCGGGGCGAAATAGGCGGCGACCAGGCAGATCAGAGAGATCAGGGTCAGCCCACCGACGATTTTGTTCTGTTTCTCCATGTCGCTGTTCTCTGTTCGTTATTAACCCGGTTCCTGACCGGGGTTGCGGCTGCCGCAAGGGCAGCCGCGATCCTGCAGTGATGCAGTTTACTTCTTCTTGGCTGCGCCAGCCTTGGGTTTGCACATGTTGCCCGGCATGACCAGGCTGGACTGGTAGGCCGAGATGGCGACCAGTTGGTCATTGGTGTAGGGCTTGATGACCTTGACCATGTCCGGGTTTGCGTTGCGGCGGTGGCCGTCGCGGATTTCGGTCATCTGGCGGAGCAGATACTTGTAGTGCTGGCCGGCGATCACGGGGTAGAACTTGGCCTTGTCGCCTTCACCGTTCTTGCCGTGGCATTCCAGGCACTGCTTCTCATACAGTTCCTTGCCCTGGGCAATCTTGATGGCCGCGTCGGCACCTTCGTACTTGCCGTGCTCGGTCGGAATGCACAGGCTTTCGATGTAGGCGGAAACGTCAGCCAGTTCCTGAGCGTCGGTCAGTGTGGCGGCGAAGGGGTACATCGTCGGATTGTCGCGCAGGCCGGCACGGATGTCGGCCATCTGCTTGATCAGAACGGTGGTGTGCTGGCCGGCGAGCTGCGGGAAGGTGCCGTCCGGACGACCGGCGCCGGAGGGCAGGTGGCAGGCGCCGCAGACTTCGTAGCCTTCCTGGCCGGCTTTCTTGTCGCCCTTCTTGTTCAGTGCTTCAGACTTTTCGCCGCCCTGGGCATTCCATTTGTAATCCTTGCCTTCGATGCCCTGTTGATGCGGTGCTGGGGGGCCGGCGAATGCGACACCCGCGCTGAGCAGGGCAACCATCAGAAGTGATGCTTTCATGTCAGATATCCTTTTATGGCTGGGTCCGAGGAGTGATGAACGCATTATCCAATGCGCTATATCAGCAATCCTTGATGTGAGTCATAAGCCCTTCGTTCCGGGCTTTCGGCTTATTTCAACTTCGACAGATAATCGGCGAGGGCCTTTATTTCCTCGTCGTTGACCAGTTCCATGACGCCCTTCATGGCTGCGGCCTGGCCGTTGGCGCGGGCGCCGCTCTTGATGTCCTTCATCTGTTGTTCGGCATAGGCGGCGTTCTGGCCGGCGACCTTCGGGAATGCCGGCGTCAAGGTCTTCTTGCCATCCTTGCCGTGGCAGGACCAGCAGGTTTTTTCCTGGTACAGGGCTGCACCGTCCGGGGCGGCAATGGCCGGTGCGGCGACAACGGCAGCGGTGATCAGAGTCATTACAAATTTCATGGTTATTCCCTCCTGAAAGTGAAACGGGGAGCAGATTGACTCCGCTCCCCGATGATTGCCTTAAGTCAGATCAACTTTGGGCTTATTTGACCTTCTTGGCGCCGTTCTGCTCAAGGTAGGTCTTGGCGCGCAGACCGAGGTCGGCTGCCTTGACCTGGTACTGCCACACTTGCTCGGCCCACAGGTTGGCTTGTTCCCAATCCTTCTTGGCGGCGGCGGCTTCGTGCTTGGCCTTGGCGTCCTTCATCTTGCTGAGCTGGTCGGTGGCGTCATCGACCATGGCCACGACATCCGGGAAGTCCTTGAAGTTCACGCTGGTGATGTAACCCACCACGGAATCAATGACGGCCTGGGTATCAGCAACCTTCTTCACCGTTGCCTTGTAGTCGGCTTCGGTGTAGTTCTGCTTGGCCATCTCGGTCTTGGTCGGCTTCCAGCCCTTCGGCTTGACGAGCAGGTAGCCTTGCATTTCGAGGTGCAGCGCGGAGCAGAATTCCGTGCAGTAGTACGGATAGACGCCTTCCTTGTCAGCCTTGAACTTGACGGTGACCGTCTTGCCCGGTTCCACGGAGGCGTGGACGTTGTAGGTCGATACGGTGAAGCCGTGGGTTTCATCCTGGGCACGTTCGAGGTTGGTCAGGTGGATGGTGACTTCGTCGCCCACTTCAGCCTCGATGGTTTCCGGCGTGATGTGCGAACGGATCAACGTACCCTTGACCTCGATCTTGTTGCCCTTCTTGGTGGTGACTTCCTCGCCGGCACGGACGGCGCCCGGGTGCGGCTTGTCGGTGCGGGAGTCGGTACCGACCTTGTAGCGGACGCCCGGCTTCAGCTTGGTGGCGTCGATGGCGACGGCGTAGTGCGGCTCGCCCAGCGGCAGCGGCATGTCGTACAACAGTTGCATCTTGTCGTTCGAAATGTCGATCAGCTGGTGGTTCTGCGGGTGCAGCGGGCCGACTGGCACGAAGCGGTCGATGGCCAGCTTGTTCAGCGCAACCAGATAACGTCCCTTCGGATCGGCGGAGTCGCCTTCCATGGCCATCAGGTGGCCGATGTTGTAGTGCACCGAGATCTTGTCGAGCACCTTGCCTTCGCAGTAGTTCCACTTGGCGACCTGGGAATCGACGTACAGCGAGGTGTAGGCGATACAGGGCTTGGAGTCGTACTGGGTGTGCAAGGGGCCGAGGCCGAGCTGGACTTGCGTGTGCAGCGCATCCTTCATGCCGATCACCGGAATGCCGTACGGATCCTTGGATTCAAACTTGCCAGCCTTGATCGCGGCCTGGATCTTCTCGAAGGAGTAGACGGAGACGTGGGTGTCGAGCTTGCCGGAAACGACCAACAGCTTGCCGTCCGGGCTGACATCGACGCCGTGCGGCGACTTCGGTTCCGGAATCAGGAAGAGCACGCCTTCCTTGACGGAGACATCCATCGGCAGGACCTTGTGGCCGTTGATGGTCTTGGCCTTGCCGGCGGCGACCAGTTCGGCGGCCTTCTTCCAGTTGATCACGTGCAGGTAGTCGGTGTCCTTGGCGGAACAGCCGGCTTCATACGGCGGACGACCCTTTTCGATACCGCCGACGTAGCGCTCGGAACAGAAGGAGTTGGTGAAGGACCAGCCATCAGACGGCCCCTTGCCGGCGTCGGACAAGTCTTGCGAGTACGGCGGCAGTTCGAGGGAGAACGATTCCTTCGGATTGATGCGGCCTTCCTTGCGGTCGAACTTCCAGTAGGTCACGCCGCCGCGATACTTTTCGTTGAACTCTTCGAGCGGGTAGAACTTCTTGTTTTCCAGCGGAGCGGCGTACTGGGCGGCTTCGATGACGTATTCGGTGTTCGGCGTGACGAAGGCGCCGCCGTGCTCCGACTTGTAGATCGGGTTGACGACGATCTGCTTGGTTTCGAAGTCGCGCAGGTCGATCACGGCGAGGCGCGGGTTGGCCTTGTCGTTGATGAACAGGAACTGGCCGTCGTACTTGCCTTGGGTTTCCGAGATGGCCGGGTGGTGCGTATCACCCCAGGTGATTTCCTTGCCGTCGATGTTGCCTTGCTTCAGCACGGCCTTGGAGTTTTCGTCGAAGCCGTAGCCCTGCCACGGTTCCGGCGTGAAGACGGCGAGATATTTCAGGATGCGCATGGACGGAATGCCATACACGATGACCTGGCCGGACTGGCCGCCGGAGCTGAAGACGACGAATTCGTCGCGCTTGCCGGTCGGGACGTAGGTCTTGGCCGCGGCCAGCAGATCCTGCTGGCTCAGGTTGCGACGCTTCATCACGTCCTGCAGCGATTCAGCGGACCACGCGGTGGCGGCAAAACCGGCTGCGAGCAGCAACGCAGTTGTTTTCACTGCAAATTTACTCATTTTGATTTCTCCCAAGCAAGAAGTGAGAACTTCTAATTCCCCCATTACCGCGTGTGACAAAATGTCACTGCGACAATATGCCGCACACTGTATTCCCGGGCGTATGTGAAAGAATTGATCTTTGTTAAATTCAAGTTGGTTGTATCGGCGAGAATGCACGCTCCTCAATGCTTTTGTCCGGCTGCGCGACTTTGTGAATAAAAAAATACTGATGGATGTGATCGGCATGGAGCTGATCGCCCTGGTCGTGGTTGCTGGCTACAAGCTCTCTCCCATGCTGCTTCCGAAAGCTGATATCACCGTTTTCCCCGATCCTGCCTGCAATTTGCAAAAGGCGAATTGCCCGGTAACCCTGCCGTCGGGGGGGCTGATCGAGCTCTCGCTGGGGGCGCGTGCCGTTCCGCTGGTCAAGCCATTCGGGCTCGAAGTGATAACCAGCGGCTTCGCGCCGGAGCGTGTCGAGGTGGATTTCGCCGGAGTTGACATGAATATGGGTTACAACCGGCCGGAGCTGATGTTGCGCGGCGAAGGGCGTTTCGCCGGCGAGACAACCCTGCCGGTCTGCATTAGCGGTCACATGGACTGGCAGGCAACCGTGCTGATCGAGGCGGGCAACCAGCGTATCGCGGTGCCCTACCGGTTTTCCACTGGAGGGCAGGAATGATGTCTGAACGTTTGCTCGGATTGGCGGCCATCGTGCTGGCAATCCTCATTGCCGGATTGGCGTTGTTCTGGAAACCGGAAATGCCCGAGCGGCCGATTCCCCGTGCTCCGATCGTGGCGGGCGGAAATTTCACCTTGCAATCGGTGGCTGGACCGGTTTCCCTGAGCGACTACAAGGGCAAGCTGGTGCTCCTGTACTTCGGCTATACCTATTGTCCGGACGTTTGCCCGACGTCATTGGCGGCAACCGCCGAGGGCCTCAAGCAATTGACACCGGAAGAGCTGGCCAGGGTCGCGATGCTCTTCATTTCGGTGGATCCGAAACGCGATACGCCGGCGCGCCTGAGGGAGTATGCCGAGTTCTTCCATCCATCCATCGTCGGTGTCACCGGTAGCGCCGAGGGCGTCGCCGAGGTCGCCAGACGCTACGGCGTCTTCTACGCCGAACAGCAGGTCGATACGGCGGGTGGCGGTTATGTGGTCGATCATTCGTCCGATACCTTCATTGTCGGGGCAGACGGTTCGGTGGTCGGCAAGATCGCTCACGCCACGCCGCCGGATCAGGTTGTCGTGGCTATCCGAAAATATTTGAATCAACCGTGAAGGAGTGCAAGTCAATGAAGCGCGTTTCCCTGTTTGCTGTCAGCCTGCTTTTTTCCGCCGGGGTATTTGCCGGTGCCGCCGACCAGGTCGTGGTTCAGGACCCCTATGTTCGGCTCGCTCCACCCAACGCGCCGGCAACGGGCGCGTTCATGGTGATCAAGAACAACGGCGACAAGGACATCAAGGTGGTCAAGGCCGAAAATCCGGCCTCCAAGGTGACCGAACTGCACACCCACCTGAATGAGGGTGGGGTCATGAAAATGCGCCCGGTTCAAGGTGTCGATATCAAGGCCAAGGGCGAGGCGGTGCTCAAGCCCGGCGGCCTGCACGTGATGCTGATTGACCTCAAGGCAGCCATGAAAGAAGGGGACGTTGTCCCGATTACCTTTACCTTCGACGATGGCAGCACGAAAAAGGTCGATGCCAAGGTGGTTCGCCCCATGGCAGCCGGTGCGCCGATGTCGGAGCACAAGCACTAAGCGGTAGGGCTTATCCCTCCGTTGCCGGCTTATCGTCCGGCACGTATCAGGCGCCCAACGGGCGCCTGATTGCTTTCCAGGCCACGGCTTGCGTCATTGCAGCAAATCGGGAAGGCGATCAGGCGGTCGGATGGGACTCAGTATTTCCCCTGACTGGCCGGCAAAGTGTGTTGTGCTACCCTTAGGTACTCCCCATTGGCCCGTCTCTCGATGATCGATCCCACTATCAGCCTGCCCGAAATCTTTGCCGCCGCCATCTTCGCCATGGCGGTACTTCATACCTTTTCGACCAAACTGTTCGC